>CAJUPP010000003.1 GCA_910588325.1 uncultured Hungatella sp. | reverse complement strand
TGGAAGAAAGAAAAACTCCCACAAAAAAGCGGGGGTTTTTCAGTGTCCTCGATTTGTTAGGGAATTCTCACGATTTTTTATTCGGCTTAAGGCAGGTGCTGTCAAAGGGTAGACTCTCCTGTTTCCGTCTCCTTGCGGCTGTCCACTGTATCTATCTTCTCCAGCTTTATTTGCAGAAGCTTCTCCAGCTCGGCAGATGCCTGGCCTTGAGAAGTAAACAGAATTCCCCTGATTCCTTCCCTTTCTCCTGCCTCAATGTTATCCACTCTGTCATCAATAAAAACACATTCCTCCGGCTTTAACTGATACTCATTCAGAAGGTGCCAGTATATCTCCCTTTCCGGCTTTATCATACCTGTTTCATAGGAAAATACCACACCGTCCATTTCTGTGAGAAATCCCAGTTCCTCCCGATTATCCTTTGCTGCTTTTTGACAGAAGTTAGAAAGGACATACACGTTAAGTCCTGCATTTTTTAAATTCCGAATCCATGTTTCAACATAATCTCTTTTCCGGATGACTCCTGAAAAGCTTTCTAAAAATCTCCGGATTTCCGGTTCTGCCTCTGGTTCCTTTCTTATCATTTTTTCCGCAATCATGTCCTCAGGCAGTCCCTTATCAAGAAGGAGCCAATCGGGATTGAAAATCGTAGCTCTCCCAACCTGCTCCTTCTTTTCTCCGGTAAGGTGACACTGTTGAAAGCGTTTTTCCCAGTCTACAGACAATAAGACGCCTCCCAAATCAAAAATCACATTACCAATCATATTTTTCACCTTTTCCATCAATCCTCCGGATAAATTGGATATCCGAATATATCGCGGGCATTCTCTACTAGATCATCTTTGTAATCAATCTCCGGCAGCCGGAAATGATCCCCGGTTCTGGTAATCCAACTTTGAAGAATTCGATGCAGCTCCGCGCGTTTCCTCCGTTCGATACCGCAGAAAGCCAAATTACACAATTCATAAGGATCTTTCTTCAAATTAAACAGCATCCAGGGCATTCCCTCCAGACAAACATACTTCCATCCGTCATCCGTAACCACTCCGCGCCACGGAAGTTCCACACTGTGAGGATGATGCTCAGGAATAATATTCTGGATATATGCCGAAGCCGGATATGCAAAATCCGTGCAATGTTTTTTACAGGCCACAGAGTAATCGCAGCCTTCCCATTCACCAGGTACATTAATATTCAGCAATCCCAACGTTGTGGGAGCAATGTCAATACTGGCCAGCAACCAGGGCAGTCTGGCGCCTGTCAGAGACGGGTCGTTCGACAGCCGCTTTCCTCCTATCAGGAATGGAACCCGTATGGATTCCTCCAGAGGGTTGGTCTTGCGCTGCTGTCCGTGAGAACCATGGGTATCTCCATGATCGCTGAAAAACATAATAATCGTATCGTCATACAGATTCCGTTTTTTCAGATAATCCATAACCCGTCCGATATTCTCATCGTAATTTTCAATCATGGCATATGCATTGGAGATATTTTGGCGCATTTCCGCCACAAACTCCTGATAAGGCGGAATGTCCGGAGGAACGTTGGCCCGTAGCGTCAGACTTTCAGGAGGATAATTTCTGTTTCTCTCCGGCGCCACGTAGGGGTTATGAGGCGGTTGGACAGACAACACAGCAAAAAAAGGCTTCTCATCTGGTATCGTCTCCAGATGTTCAAGAAACAAATCTGTCAGACAGTCGGTTTCATATCCCTCCAGTTTTGTAGGAAGTATTTCTTTGTCATCTCCTCCGCCATGTACATAACAGTCATACTGACTGTTATTATTCTCATATCCCAGCCAATACTGAAAACCGCCCCGTCGCTCTTTGGGCACTACGTGAAACGCTGCCCGGGAATGCTTTTCCTGCCAGCCATCCAAATGCCACTTCCCCACATAGGCAGTATGATATCCGCGCTGATTCAGGACTTGAGCAATTGTAGTCTGCTCCGGTGGCATCCGGTATTCATGGCCCAGAGTGCAACGGTTGGGATAAATACTTGTCAGCATGGTTCCCCTGGCCGGACAGCAGAGCGGATACGTACTAACTGAATTGCAGAAATTCACACCACCGGCGGCCAGCATATCCAGATTTGGTGTATGTACATTGGGATCCCCGTTACATGCCAGCATATCCGCACGAAGCTGGTCGGCAATCAGCCATATTACATTTGTTCTCCTTTTCATGTATTCTCCTTAACGGTCTTAATAAAGCCTGATCTCAAATACTCTGGCATCCGGGTCACCGTTGGTTGCAGTTATGAGAAGATGCACTTCATCTGCTTCTACCTTTTCCGGAAGATCTATGATATTCAGTCTCTGGTAATTGCCCTTTATCTCTTTCTCCCACACGGTCTGCCCCTGTTTTTGCAGAATGATACGGTAATCCTTTACCAGTTCCTTGTCCACTCCCAACGGCTCTTTATCGATAAATGCCCTGGACACGGAAATACATCTCTCCTCAGACAGATTAGGATCAAAGGTAAGCCGCACCTGACCAATGACCTCTGCCTTTGGAAGCTTTATGGTTAACTTCTCGCCACCTGGACCAATCCCGTCAGAACACCAGAGGTTAATATCCTCGTCTACGTTCCGGGTGATGCCGTTAATCACTTTCTCCGCCTCATACCCTTCTCTCTGAGAGGTTGCAGACGCAGTTCCCTTTCTGGCAAAATCCCTCTCATCCTCATTCTTCAAGCCCATAATATAACAGTCATCTTTCAAAAGTTCCTGACGCAGTTCCTTCATATGTTTCTGTCCGAATTCTCTCGGGGTACAGCCAGCCTTTGATGCCATAGCCGCTGCGGTTCCCACCGCCTGTCCGCCTACAGCACAGGTTGCCATAACCCGGGTAGACCCCATAGCCAGCTTACTGGCTCCGATATCCCGCCCTGCCATCATCATATTACTGATGGTTTTTGAGCAGTAACATCCGTACGGAATCGAATAGAGACCCGGAAAGCTTCTTACTTTGGACGGAATCTCTCCCTTGGCCGCAAAGCCTCCCGCCGTATGTTCATCCATAGGCCATCCGCCATAAGCAACACCGTCTTCATGAATGCGGTTTTCAATAATGTCATTCTCCGTCAGCATATAGTCCCCTTCCAGTCTTCTGCTCTCTCTGGAACCGGACATACTGCCTACCCACACCAATTCGTAATTTTCCGCGCCATGATCGCCGCCATTTTTAATATGGTCCCACACACCATACACACATTTGTAGAGTTCATACCGAAGGTCCTCGGCAGACTTAATGATATCATCCCAGTCGCCTCCCAATTCTACCCACCAGTACCCGCTCTCCACATCGTATTTCTCTACCAGCTGATCCGAATGGTCCTCATAATCTTCACCAGGCTTTAACACCACAACGGAATCTGCATCATGATACACTACAATATCACCATGATAGCGGTGTGCAAAGAAGCTTTCATCAAATGTGTAGGCCCAGCTTGGTTTTACAAATTTTACCGGCGCCCCTGTATCCCTGGCGCAAAAATAGATCGTGTTGCCCATGGTCTCGCCATCTGGCTTCTCTGGTGCATCCTTCTCTTTAAATTCTGCTCTTTCCTCTCTTCCGATCCGATATTCTGCCCCTGCAAAATATCCTAAAGTTCCATGCCCTGTTGCATCGATATAGATATCCGCTGTCATCTCATAGCGTATTTCCGTAGTCATTTGGTAACATTGAATGGACTGGATCTGTGTACCATCGGAAATCACTCTGTCCATAGTGGTATTCATGTAGCTGTCCAGATTCTTTGTATCTTTCACTTTAGACCACAGAACACCATCCCAGATAGAAAAGTTATAGTTGTAATTCAAATATTTATTATCCAGCTGCAGTTCCATAAGAATACCTGTCTCTGCCGCGTTTTTCTTGCCCCAGTGACAGGAAGCTCCGGATATATGCATTCTCGTCTCCGAACTGGCATTTCCTCCGTAAACACATCTGTCCTGAATCAACGCCGTGCTGGCTCCGTGACGTGCAGACGCAATCGCAGCGCAGACACCGCTCATTCCACCTCCCACTACAACTACATCATAATGTTTTTTGACCGGCGGATTCTGGGAACTGGCCGGTATTTCATGATAATAACGATCCATATATAGATCCTCCTGATTATTCAATTGATAACTGCTGCGTTTACCCTGTTGCTAAAATCGGTCCATATAAAAATGAATTGGCTCCAACGCTGCTCCTATGGCACTGGTATACTTCTTCAAACGGCATATGCTGACATAGGAACAGTCCGATTCAAAAGGATTCAGCGTACGCACCTCATCCTTTATCTCATTCAGATAAGGCTCAAGCCACTCCCCCATATATCCGCCCAGAACAATATCACAATCAAAATTCATCCGCAGATTGATAATTGCTATGGACAAATATCGTTTATAATCCTTCCATAACTCCACACATTCCTTATCACCGTTCCACATTCTTTCAAAAAATGCTTTAATATGTCCTTCTTCTGAAAATCTATAAAATTGCAATGTAGAACAATAGGCATCCAGGCATCCCTTCTGACCACAGTAGCACTGCTTCCCACCCGGGACAATCCTCATATGTCCAAATTCTCCGCCTTTTCCCGTCATTCCCGAATACAGATTTCCATGTATAATCACAGCTCCGCCTACGCTGTCACTCAGTGAAAGGTAAGCCATGGTTCTGTCAAAATCACTTAAGGCTAACTCCGCCAGTCCGGCGGCACTGGCATCATTAATCAGAGTGCTGCTCCATGGAAGTTCCCCTGCAATCCTGCTGCAATCTACATTCTTGACCTTCAGCGCATAGGAATCCGTAACTTTTTGCCCATCCTCGCTAATAAATCCGGGAAAAGAAATACCTATTCCAAGAACACTGTCTTCTTTAATCCCCAGCTCACGAACCGTTTCCCAAACCAGGCTCTGAAGAAATTGATAGTAACCTGCAGAATCTTCATATGGTTTGGAAACCCGTTTCTCTATCTTTGTCTCCCCTACAAGATTTACGATGACTACCTTAATGTGCTTTCTCGTTATATCGACTCCTACCCCATACCGATAGTCCGGCACAGAGCAGATAACTGCCGCTTTTCTCCCACCTGTAGATTCATAACGCCCATTATCCGTAACAATTCCTACTTCCTGAAGCTCATTAATATTGACCAGAACCGTGGGCATACTCATATGAAGACTGGACGCAATATCCTGACGAGAAGTATTCTCTTTAGAAAAAATGTACTTCAAAATCAAATTTCTGTTCGTTTTCTTTACGTCCAAATTTGTAGAACCTACATTTTTTAACAGGGGCATACCGTTCTCTTTCCTCCTAAAATAAATACTTTATTCAAACGCCTTAACTATATCTGATTTTTAACAGGAAAGCAAGCGTATTCTGTATTACTTCACTACAGATTTACATCGATGAGGACTTTCATGGTCTCTTCTTTATTTTCATCAATATACTTATATGCTTTCAGATAATCCTGAAAAACAAAATGTTTACTCATCAAAGGTTCCAGCCTGATCTTTCTCTCTCCCGTCAAACGAATCGCTTCCACATAATCTTCATGACGATACATCATGGATGTATCCAAAAGCAGTTCATGATCATTCAAAACCGCCAGATCTACATTGGCCATCTGTGCATACACAGCTACCAGAACAATGGTGCTTCCCTTGCGGGCATACCGAATAGCCTGTCCCATGGTAATGTCATTTCCCGCACAGTCATAGATAACATCCGCCTTATCACTGCCGAAGTTTTCTACCAATGCCTCACCAAAATCTTTTTGGCCTGTATTGACTGCAAAATCCACTCCGCACTCTTTGGCAAGTTCCAGGCGGTAATCCGAAACATCTGTAATCATAACCTGTGCGGCGCCAAGAGCTTTGCAGCTCTGAGCCAGAAGGATTCCTATGGGCCCGCTGCCGAGAATCGCCACTTTCGCACCCTGAATCTTTGGAAATCTTTTCGCAGCATGAATGGTAACGGCCAGAGGCTCTATCATAGCCCCCTCATCAAAGGTCATATTGTCCGGAAGAGGTGTAACTTTTCGGGCATCCACCGCAAAATACTCGCTGGCAGTTCCGATGGTCTGAAATCCCATGACCTTCAGTTTCTCACACAGATTATATTTGCCATGGCGGCAGGGATAACACTCTCCACAGACCACCTGGGGTTCAATGGTTACTTTTTGTCCCACGGCAAAGCCTTCCACTCCTTCCCCCAGCTCTACAATCTCACCGGATACCTCATGCCCCTGTGTAACCGGATATTTTGTAAACGGATGCTTTCCATGGTACACATGAATATCGCTTCCGCAGACTCCGATCCGCATAATCTTAATCAGAACTTCACCATTTTTCGGCTCTGGCTTGTCAACTACACGGAAAACAATCTTCCCCGGTTCTGTCATAACCTGCTGCAACATAATTTTCCCTCCCTCTTCACTCAATCGTTCCGTCCAAATTCCAAAATACCATTTTCCACCGACCGTTTTCCCATATAAACTTACTAATTGAACAGTTCTTAACCGTAAGCCTTTCTTCCGTCATCTTTGTATCAAAAACATACCGGAACATGTGGTAGATGCTGCCGCCGTGACATACCACGGCTGTTTTCTTCGGGGGATTCTCCTCCATAGCGATCTGTTCCAAAAATCTCATAAAATCTCCGACTCTGTCTGCCATCTGCTTATCCGTCTCTCCCTGAAAAGCAGAAAAATCTCTCCTGGCTCTTGCATCCAGATATTGCGCCCCATATTTCTCTATGCAATCGCTGATTTTCTGAAACTCCAGAATTCCCACATGACGCTCACGTATCCGTCTGTCCAGAATATGTTCCTTCCCCGGAAATATAATATCTGCCGTCTGCCGTGTACGCACCAGGTCACTGACATAGACCCTGTCAAAATCGTTCTCTTTTAACAACTGTCTGGTTCGCTCCGCCTGTATTCTTCCCTCTTCTGTCAATTCTGCAGGCGCCCATCCCGCGTGGGCCTTCTCGGCATTGGTGGTTGTCTGCCCATGCCGAATCAAATATACATCCATGCCTTCACTCCCCTGTCTCAATCAGCTGGTCATAGGATGTCAGCCAAGTCCGGCTGACAAATTCGACTGCTCTTAAAAGCACCTTTCTTCCAAATATATAAATGACATATCCAGTATGGGCGTTTACCGGTCCAAGTTCTTCCGCCATTCCATATCCTGTTTTGTTCTGACAGAAGGATGGCACATCAATGGCATGATATCCAAACCGGGTCTTAAACGCTCCGCAGCTGTCGCCCAGCCCATGATGGACATGTCCGGTACAGATCACTACATCCGGATACCGTTCCAGCATTTCATAAAAGGCATCAGCCCAGGTAGAAAGAATCACTGCCCTTTCTCTATAGTGACCGTCGGTTTCTTCCACAACTACCTCCCGAATCCCGTTATGGATAAACAAGAAAATTGGATGTCCCTGCCCGCTATATGCCTTCAGCCTTTCCTCCAGCCATTTCATCTGTTTTTCTTTAATATCTGCCGCATGAGCCCACCTGATATTGTATCCGGTCACCGTATATGTGTCACTGTACTGTGATAAAACCAGAAAATGACATCCACCTATGGTATACTCATAATACAATTCCCCATACGCTTTCGGTACCGCGCCATTCTCCGCCAGTTTGCCCACATGATATTGAACCAGCTCTCCACAAGATTTTTCCAGCGTCTCATGATTTCCCATGGAAATAAGAGGAATCATAGAACCGCGGTTGCATTTTACTGCTTCCCAGTAGCCCTCTAACTCTTCTTCCTTCCCATAATTTGAATAGTCTCCGCAATCTGCAAAGGCATCCAGACCTAATTCCTGCGCCCAGGCCAGAGCTTTTCCATAAGCCAGCATACGCGGAAACCCCCGCCCCTCCACATGGGCGTCTGTCATCAGTACAAAGGACACATCTGCTGGTTTCGTATTCATGAGAAAGGTTTCATAGGACGTCAGAAGTTCATCTCTCAGTTTCCAGGCCCTCTTTCTTCTGGACTCCCATTCTTCTGTCTCTGCAGAGTTTTTCTCATCTGCCTTTTCCCAGTCAAGTTTCAGATCTTTTGCCCCTTCCCTGCTTTGTGCCGCTTTTGAAAAAATTCTTTTTACACTTTCCGGAGAATAAATTTCTGATGGCAGAGAGCGCGTCTTTAACTCTTCCTCGATTCTTCCCACATCCTCAAGAGCAAACATACACACAATTTCCGCTTCTTTCATCGCTCCTTTGGTGATCAGAAGGCTGCTTACCGCAAACTCGCCCAGGCCATTATAACCATTACCGTCGGCTCCCAGAATCAGCCTGCCTCCATCCACCCCCTGATCTGCCAGACTGCTTATATCTGTCTCTTTTATCAAGTCTCCATCCAGATAAACCTTTTCCCAGGCTTCTCTGTCAAAGACAATTGTCAGCAGATGCCATCTGTCGTCATCTGGCTCCTTCATTCCCCAGAGACGGACGGCACCACCGCCACCGTCGCCTTTCAAACATGTATTAAAATACACCATCTGCTGCAGATTTGCCAATGCAAATCCGGTAGTCTCCTGTCCGTTACTGCTATCCTGGTATCCCGTATTGGCAAGAAGAACTCCTCCGTACCGTCTCTGCCACTGATTGCGTTTTCCCCCGTCCGGAAACAACTTCTCAGGAACAATTTCCGAAGGATGGGGCCAGCCGTTACAGCCGTCTCTGTGAGTCTTTATCCAAAGACTCACCGTAAAACTGCCCTTTCCAAAAGAAATCTCCCCAAAATCCACATATTGAGCAGCAGCTCCTCCCGCCTGGTTAGAAAAATACAGAGCGCTTGTTCCATCATGACCTTTGACAACCGGAATACTGCCATGGATTCTTCCGTTATTCCCTGTCAAAGCTTTTATCTGTCCATCCTCAATCTGACTAAAATCCACATCCAACAACAATGTTTTCATCGTTTTCACTTTTCCTTTTTTTGTCATCTCTGACATATTCTACTTGAACCATGGGGTAGAATGCATCTGTTCCGTGAGCTCCGGGAGCCAGCTTACACAACTGACCTCTTCCAAAGACAGGTTCTCCCTTCCCGTCTCTCTCTGGGTCCGCATAAGTGTCAAACCACTTTTCCATTTCTTTTTTCATCTCAGCAGCTTTTTCTTCTATAAATTTCGGACCATAGTAGAAATAACGGTTCTCATTCAGCAGGTTAAACAGCTCATTTGGATCGTGAACCAGGTCATACAATTCATTGGGACCTTCCGGATAACGGTGAATATATTTCCACTCTTTCGTACGAACCATTCGCGCCGGTCCGTATTCGTCATATACCATAATGCTTTCATGGTAATTATTTTCTCTTCCTGTAAACAGTGTGTCGGCAAAGCTTCTTCCCGGAAGTCCCTCTGCCTCTGGATTTTCAATCTCCACAAGATCCAGAAGAGTCGGCATAAAATCATAAGCACTCATTAGCGAAGTACTGACTACCCCTTCCTTAATATGGCCTGGATAGCTAAAGATACATGGTACCTTTACACAGGTATCAAACAGATTCAAAGGTGTCGTGCAGTTTCCTTTCCCCCAGATACCATGCTGACCACAGCTGAAGCCATTATCACTCATGTAAACAACCAGTGTGTTGTCACGGATTCCCCTCTCTTCAAGCTTAGCAAGGATGCGCCCTACACCGTCGTCTACTCCCTGCACTGCCGCATAATAACCGGAAAGCAAATCCCGCATAGTGAGATACTCCCTGTTCTTAGAGCAGAACGTCTCGCTGTACTGAATGTCAATGGGATGTTTCAGACTCCAGGCACTTCTCGGATCCTGACGTACATCGGAAAATGTGCAGTTGTCATAATAATATTTGACATATTCTTCTTTGTGCTGATCCACATGGGGGCTGTGAGGTGCCGTATAGGCCAGATTCAGGTAAAACGGCTGTCCCACATGTTTATCGCAGCATTCATCAATAAATGACAATGCATCATCTGTAATCACATCCGTCAGATACCCTTCCGTCTGAATACGTTCCGTTCCTCTGTAGGCCGGTGCATCAAGATATGTACCGCTTCCTCCTGTGGTAGTAAACCAATGAGAATATCCTTTTTGAGGCTGTCCGGTACACCCCATATGCCACTTGCCGCTCTGACCGCAGATGTATCCGTTCTGGTTTAACAGATCCGTATATCCTGTCATTCCTTCCAGATAATCAATTTTGGTGCTGTCGTTTTTAGAATCGCCGTTTCCTACCCGGAGCCAGTCCAGGATTCCATGCTGAGAAGGAATCCGTCCGGTGAGAAGAGATGCTCTGGCCGGAGAACAAACAGGAGATGCACAAAAGAAATTCTCGAAACGGATCCCCCTGTCAGCCAATCCGTCAATATTGGGTGTGCGGATCTCCTTGTTTCCCGCACATCCCAGCGACCAGTACCCCTGATCGTCCGTAAGAATAAAAACAATATTGGGTTTTTTCATTTTTATAGTCCCTCCATTTAACCCTTAATTCCGCTTTTCGTAATTCCTTCCTCAAAGTAATCCTGGGCCACAGCATAGAAGATGACTACCGGGATAATGGCGCTAGAAGCTGCCGCCAGCATTAAGTTGTAATCCCTGGCAGTATTGGTCGTATACCATCTGATACCAAGAGGAACTGTAAACAGCTTCTGATTGGCAAGGAAAACCAACGGATTTAAATACTCATTCCATGTATTGATAAAGCACAGCACTGCCAGAGAAATCATAACATTTCTGGTTAAAGGGAGCAGTACCCTGGACCAGATAAGAAAATGTCCTGCTCCGTCAATCTTAGCTGCCTCCAACAGTTCTTTGGGGAACGTAAGGTAAAACTGCCTGAACAAAAAGATAGACGAAATATTGAAAAAGTGAGGCAGTATGATACTCCATAACGTATTATAAATTCCAATTGAACGAAACAATACATACCTTGGAATCAGAAGAACCTGGGCAGGTATCATCATCGTAATAAGAAACAGGATAAAGAGCACATTTCTTCCCTTAAAATCCACAATGGCAAACGCATATGCAGCCATAGAGGATATAATAATCTGTCCTGCAACCGAAATTACAGAGATAAAGATAGAGTTCTTATACAGGCGAAGAAACGGAAATTCTACTGATGTCCATATCTCTTTGTAATTCTCCCAGTGAAGACGATCCGTAAACCAGCGGAACGGAATCTCGAATACCTGTGGTGATGTCTTCAATGATGATGACAGCATCCACAGCAGAGGCATAAAAAATATCACCGAGAGCAACAGGAAGAATACGGTCCATATGATTTTGAAAGCAGTTGTTTTTTTATTTTTCATGTGTTTGTATACCTCCTCTTAATAGTTGACCCATTTCTTCTGCCCCCACATCTGTATGGCAGTTACCACCAGAATAATCGCTACCAATACCCAAGCCTCTGCACTGGCATAACCGAAGTTATAATTCAGGAAAGCCTCATTATAGACTAAGAGCACTAAACTTACATTCCCCCCTGCCTTTCCGGTACTATTGATAATATTCACCGCAGCAAAAATCTGGAATACACTGATCATTCTCACAATCAGCAGATAAAATGTGGTTGGGGAGATAAGTGGAACCGTGATGGAGAAGAACTGCCGGGCAGAGGTGGCTCCGTCAATAGCAGCCGCTTCATATAAATCCTTGGATATATCTTTAATCGCAGCAATATAAATTAGCAGACAATATCCCAGCCCAGAATAAATCATAACACATATGACAGGGACCCTGCACAGAGAGTTGTCTGCCAACCAGTTGGGAATCTCCGAATCTGCAAGATGAAATACAGCCTTTAAAAGTCCATTAATCGGTCCGTCCATTCTGAATAAAAACTGGAAAATAGAACCCAGAGCAACCATATTGGATATATAAGGCACAAAAAAAGCAAAACGGAAATACCTTTTGCAGAAAATATTCCCATTAAATGCATGTGCCAGCAAAAGTGCTAAAAATACAGTGGGCGGAACAATCGTAACTGCATAGACAAAAGTATTAATCAGCGCAACCTTAAAAGACCGGTCTCTGGTAAACAGCCTTTTAAAGTTATCAAAACCAATCCAGGAAATTCCTGACCACCCTGACAGGAAATTCCATTTTGTAAAGGATAAATATATGGACATGCAGATGGGAAAAACAACCAACGCCAGGAATATGATTAAAGCCGGCGCAAGAAATGCATATCCCACAAGCGTTTCTTTTTTCTGCTTCATTAGCAAACCTCCAGACTAGTTCTCATTCACATCATTCGATCTTTTTGTTCTAAAATAATTATGAGAGTGTCACGAAAGCAAATTTTTCTTACAGCATACCGCATCCGTATATACTTTAAGTAGAAATAATGCTCCGGACACTCTCCCGCTTAATCATCCCAGGGCGCATGCCTGAAATTGATAGCCTAAATTATATGACATTATTCATTCATCTTTTCTTCGATAGCTTCGTTGCACAATTCATTCATCTCTGCCAGTCCTTCCTCGATGGACATACTTCCGTTGAGAATATAGTCTGTGTACTCAGCCATAATGGTATAGATCTCATTGTAAGCAGTAACCCGTTCCTCATGATATGCCGGCGCCCCTACTGCCAGTACATTGGCAATATAGGAATCTACATCAATCCACTTGGCTGCCTCTTCGGCCGAACCAAATACCAGATCTACGATCTCATTCGGATCTGTCTTAGTCCAGGTTGTGGTATGCCCTGCCATATACAGGTACTTTCCGCCATAGGTAGAAGCAAACTTAATAAATTCATAAGCTGCATCCGGATCCTGGGCATTCTGCGGAACACAGAAGAAGGAGTTTGGCATATTGCCTAAAGCGTAGTTCGTCTCTCCCGGCTCATTGATCGGATAAGGAGCATAACCCAAGATGAAATCATGAGGATACTTCTCTGTATCTGTCACAAAACGGGTAATAATAGACTCCACACAACTGGCTACATTCTCATTCCACAACAGGTCGCGGGATTTCTGACTGTTGCTGATAAGATCCATCTTACTGAACCAGATGCCTTCTTCCTCGCAGTCTTTATATCTCTGGAAAATTTTTGCACACAGCGGGTTGTCAAAATCTGCATATCCTTCTGAGTTATAGAGCGCATCGACACCTTTGCTCTGACGAAGCATGTATGTCCAGTAATCTCTCTGGTTAAAATCCGTACCGCCGTATACGATCGTTTCACCTGAGGCATCCTTCTCAGTCATCTTACGGCAGGCCTCAATATACTCGTCCCAAGTCCACTCTGTTGGTAAATCTCCAAGTCCTGCCTCTTCCCATCTCCGCATATTCACAGCAACAAAAACGGAAAGACCGCCAGAAGGTATCGCATAGGCTCTTCCATTATAGAGATATCCGCCGCCGTCCCATTCTGCATCCAAGTCCAGATTGTCCGCTGCCAGGCGATCTGTCAGGTCAAGAAGCATATTATTCTCCCACCGGGCAGCCGTATTGTATGTATTAAAGCTTAACAGAGCGTCAAGTTCTCCAGCCATCATAGCGGTATCTACTTTTAAATTTCCTTCTGTATTATTGGAATATACATTATATTCAACCGTTATGTTAGGATAATACTCATTAAAATCTTTGATCAAATTGGCAGTTCCGTACTGCCCGTCAAATGCCGTCCAAAAACGTACGGTTCCTGTCATATTCGCCGCATCCGGGTTGATGTAAACCGGCTCGCCGCTAACTACCGCCTGACCGGATTCTGCCTGTGCAGCAGTTGTTTCATCAGTAACCCCCCCGGCTGTTGTCTGAACTGCCTGAGTTTCTGAAGGTGCCGGCGCAGGGTTTCCCGAAGAACATGCCGTAAGGGAAACGATCATACTAAGGCACAGCAGTGAAGATAGAACCTTTTTCATAGAAATCCCTCCTTGTTTTTTAAATACTTTTAAATATATCTTTATTAAAGTGACTAAATATTATCACACTTTCAATAATAATGCAATAGAAAAATGAAAAAAATATTCAAAATGCACAAATCTAGGGGGAATAATGAAATTACTATCTTTGAAAAATAGAATTGAACGGTACCGATTAAAAGGCAGAAAAGATCAATACGCCGCCTGAATAAAACTTGCAACGGAATGCGGATTACCGCTAAAAGCAACGGCAGCTGCTACTGCCGTTGCTTTCAGGCCCACAGATATTACCCTTTCACTGCTCCGCTTGTAAGACCTTCCACCATATATTTGCCGGCAAAGATAAACGCTGCTACCACAGGCAGAGACGCCAATACCGACAACGTCATCATACCGGCATAATCGAAGATAAACTCCCCGATAAAGCTGCTTGCCATACCTACCGGAAGTGTTTTCATGGACTCCTTTTTCATGATAATCTGGGCAAACACAAAGTCATCCCAAGAATACAAAAACGTATAAATACTAATTGCAATAAGTCCCGGCCGTACTACCGGCAAAATCACCTGCCACAGTACCTGTAGGCGAGAGCATCCGTCAATCCTGGCTGCCTCATCCAATGAAACTGGGACAGTGTCTATAAATGCCTTCAAAAACCATACGGTAAATGGCAGAGAATATACCAGATCCGCCAAAATAAGCCCCTGATAGGTACTTTGCAGTCCTAATTTCGAATAAAAAGTAAATAAAGAAATGATGATCACTGTCACAGGAAATACCTGAATATTCATCAGAGAGGTCATCAGAAGATTTTTACAGCGAAAATGAAAACGTGAAAACCCATAGGCTGCCAGTACGGATACCACAAGGCTTATGGCTACGGAACCGGCAGAGGTGATCAGGCTGTTCTTGAAATAGCCAAGATACTTTGCATTGTCAAACATAGCAATATAATTATCGAAATAGTAAAAAGAATCCAGAGATCCCATGGTTTCATAAATAACTGCTTCCTGGCGATCCTCAAATTCCGGCAAAAACTTTAGAACAGCATCTGGTAATTCCTGTTTGGTTTTGCTGAGTATGGTTCCTGCCTCACTTAAAAGATAGGAAGAAAAAATCTCTTCTTCTCCTGGTTCAAGCATGGCTGTGTCCATCAGTTCCATGTCAAACAACAGCAGCATTCCTCCAATCACATTGTCATAATGCCCATTCATAACACAGTGAACCACAGAAATACTGTTTTTTTCCTTTCCATAAACGCCGGTAAAAAAATCCCGGGTGGAGATTACCATGCGGCTGCTGCCTGCTGCCTGTTTATACTCTTCACTATTGTACAAAGCGGGATAATCAACATTCCTTCCCAGCCAGGCATCTCCCACAAACCGATAGACGATGCCTGAGTCATCAAAGACAATCATTGCCGTAAGATTACTGTAAACATTAGACATAACATTCTGCATCAGCAGCCGATCCAGATTATCTACCGCACGGACATAAGCATAGTTTTTTGCATCAAAGTTCTCAATAACCGTTTTCACATCATTATTGACAAACATATAATTGCAGATATCCTGAATATCATCTAACTCACGGGAGACATTTTTTCCTACATAACGGGTTGTGGCAGAATAATGTGCAATTGTATTGGTTCGAATCACAGACCGCGCCGCAAAGATTGCCAGAAGGCCAATGATGCAGCAAAAGACCAGCATGGTTGCCGTAAAGTAAACAAGAAGTGTCACTTTCAGCGGACGTGTCTGTTGCTTTTTCATGTCCCCATCCTCCTCATCTCTACAGGTATCGCCTTTATGTCTCACTCACAGCTGATTTTCTGCCAAATATACTAAAATCATACTAAATTTACTGATTTCATTTGTCAATAGACAATCTTTTCCTTGCCAGAAAAGTGCATACTTTGCCCTTTTTTTATGGTTGACTTTATTAGTTTCCGCTTTTACATTATAAGAAAACCTTCATGCGCTCAGCAGCGGGCGCATGACCACCCATGAAAATCTGGCGACCTGTTGCCAGTGAAAGGAGTCAAAATGATTTTAAAATTTTTAGGCTGCGGCTGTGCATACCGCCCTCAGCTTGGAAATACAAGTGCATGGTTCCAGACAGACGGACATCTGTTTTTGTTGGATTGCGGTGAAACTGTTTTTACCTGCTTAAGGCAAGGTTCTCTGCTTACATGCTGCCAGGATATTACCATACTTATTACACACAGTCATGCGGACCATATCGGCAGCCTTCCGACACTGATTTCTTATATGCATGATGTAGAGCAAAAACCGGTAACCGTCTGCTTTCCCCAGAAGGATATCACTGCGTGGATGGCCTGCTGCGGTATTTCCAAGTATGATTACCATCTTTTGCAGGGGACAGATGTGACATTGGCCTCTGGTATTGACTGTCATGCTTTTCCTGTGGAGCACCACCAGGATCTGCCATGTTATGGTTATCATATTACACACCATTCCAAATCATTTTATTACAGCGGTGATGCCCGCCGATTGCCGCCAATAATTTTAGAAGCCTTTCTTCACAGCAAAATTGACGAACTCTATCAGGATAGCACATTCCTTCATGAACAGGGTAACTCTCATGGAAGTCTTGAAGCTCTGTGTGACGCGATTCCGCCTGCTTTGCGTTCCCATGTTTATCCCATGCACTTCAGTGATGATTTATTTCAAGAAATACAAATGAAGGGGTTTGGCCTTTGTATGGAAAAATTATGGAATGGGCGGGACTAAATAATGATTGCAATGGAAGGAGAACTTTTATGGAACAACCGTTATCTTTTGCCGCGATGGCGGATCTTCATATGGATATTATGCATGACGGTGCCGGACGCATCCGGACATTTTTGGATGCTGCCCATGCCGCTAATGTAGATTTTATTTTGTCTCTTGGAGATTTTCTGTATCCTACCCGCACCTATTCCTCTCTTTGTTCCCCAGATGCCCTGCCAATTAATCTCCGTCTTGCTTTAGAACATCCTCATGAGCCTCAGCTGGATGTTTTGTACCGGTTTAACCACTTTGAAAAGCCTGCATATCATGTGTTAGGGAATCACGAGATGGATTTTTGTACAAAACAAGACGTCTTAGATGCTTATGGACTAAATCGCAGTTATTATTCCTGGCATACAAAGGGCTGGCATTTTATTGTGCTGGACTCCAGTTTTTACCGGGACCGAAACGGAATTCTTCGCGACTATGAGCGCGGCGGATATTTTGAAACCAATGATCTTCCCTACCTTTCGGACCAACAGCTTCTCTGGCTTGAGAAAGAATTGACATCAAGCGATGACCCTGCTGTTATCTGCTCGCACCAGCCTTTGTTTCCATGTAAACGGGGGATCAAAAATGTCCATTCACTCCAGACCATTGTCCGTCAGGCCAATGATAAGCGCAAAAAAGTTTATTTATGCTTGAATGGCCATATACATATTGACGATCTGCAGGAATATGAAGGAGTGCTGTATTACACAGTCAACAGCATCTCCAATCTCTGGATGGGTACAAGCTATTCCGCACAGCATTATTCTGAACAAATTCATGAGAACTATCCCAGCCTTGCATTTGTTGCACCTTATGAAGAACCTTTGTTCGTCATAATAACCTTGGATCACAATGGTATAAATGTTGCCGGCCGCAAAGGGGAATTTGTGCCTCCTTCACCGTGTCAGCTTGGCTGGACCGGTCCGGCTTCGCCTTCTATAAAAAGCTGGTATAAATCCTGGGAAGATATTTTGTAAAACAGCGTCTCCTGATGTTAAGATAATTATCTTTTGTGCCGATATAATAACTAGATAAAATTTCCAATGTTAATTTTATAAGTTCTATAATTTAAGGAGGAATTCATATGCAGTTAAATACAAATTATGATGCTGCCGTCCGGCAGTACAATCAGTCCGTACAGCAGACTCAGTCTGCCGTTGCTTCTTCCAGCACATCTGCTGCTTCCAAGCAGGATGCTCCCAAAACAGAGGCAGCCAACGTAGATAAGGTTGAACTCAGCAAAGATACGGATATCACAAAGATGAGCGAGTCTGATCGTGCCGCACTGGTAAAGAGTTTAAAAGATGATTTAAACAATCAGATGTCCCGCTTCACCAATATGATGACCCAGATGTTCCAGAAACAGGGTATCACCGCTTCTTTTGCCAAGGGTGATGATTTCTGGAAGATGATGGCCAGCGGTAATTATACCGTGGATGAGAAGACAAAAGCAGAGGCTCAGGAAGCTATCTCCGAAGACGGGTTCTGGGGTGTAAAGCAGACTTCTCAGAGAATCTTCGATTTTGCACAGGCATTGGCAGGAGATGATGTTGATACCATGAAGAAGATGCAGGCCGCTGTTGAGAAAGGATTCGAGCAGGCCGGTGCTGCTTGGGGCGGAGATCTTCCATCTATTTCCGGTGAGACCCATGATGCTGTGAATAAGCTGTTTGATGATTACTATGCAAAGCAGGGCGTAGGTGCTATGTCATAAGCCAAAAGGTTATAATGGTATACAAAAGGCTGCAGCCAGTGATGAGCTGCAGCCTTTATATTTGGGGCAATTTCCGAACACTTTTCAGCCACTTCATGTTACGAAAAGAAATGTTCATATATCTTCTGCTTTTTGCAGTCCTCTGGTATTCTTCTCCACCAATTTCCGTTCGACCATAATCTGATGTCCGCATCCCATACATTTCAAACGAAAATCTGCTCCTACCCGCAAGATTTCCCATTCATGACTGCCGCAAGGGTGTGGTTTTTTCAGTTTTACAATATCTCCTACATGATATACCATAAAATCTCCTTCCTGCCCGTTCTTAAGCCTCCAAAATACACTCCTGAAATACTTGTCCAATGGGACTTGCAATTACCAGATCTGCATTGGCATCCCTGGCAGTTGCCGACTTATTAATAAGAACCAGCTTCTCTCCCTGATAATCGTCAATCAGCCCTGCCGCCGGATACACAGTCAAAGATGTTCCCCCTACAATGAGCATATCTGCCTGCCGGATATAGCGGACTGCTTTTTGAAGCACTTCCTGATCCAGCCCCTCTTCGTAAAGAACCACATCCGGCTTGATGATGCCCCCGCAGCTGCATACCGGAACATCTGCTGCTTCCTTTATCACATCCAAACCATAAAATTTACCGCATCTTGTACAATAATTCCGGTGAATAGAACCATGAAGTTCCAGCACTTCTTTACTTCCTGCCAGCTGATGCAGTCCGTCAATATTTTGGGTAATGACTGCTTTTAATTTCCCCGCCTCCTCCAGCTTCACCAAAGCCAGATGAGCTCCATTGGGCTGTGCCTCTGTAAAAATCATTTTATTTTTATAAAATCGATAAAATTCTTTTGGATTTCTTATGTAAAAGCTATGGCTGATAATGGCCTCCGGGGGATAATCATATTCCTGATTATACAGCCCATCCTGACTGCGAAAGTCAGGAATTCCGCTTTCTGTAGACACACCCGCCCCGCCGAAAAATACGATATTGCTGCTCTCTTCAATCCATTTTTTTAAGGTTTCCAACTCTGTCATAGGCTTATTTCCTCCCTGCTCATATTTTTTACTATCCTGTATGTATAAAATGCACATGCTGAACTTCTCAGCACTGCTGATTCAGCCATCTTTCTGCCTGCTCTAGTCCCTCTGCCGTAAATGGAAAATATTCTGTTGTCTTTTCTTCTTCCGGAGTCGCATCAGAGCAAAATTCGCCGTTCCAGCAAATCGCCGCCAACTGTTCCTCCTCCTCACGGATCTGCCGTTCCAAAACAAAGCGAAGCGCACCGTCACTGCCAGTAAATTTACTTTTTTTTAACAGTGGAATTCCCATGACTCCTTTTAATTGAATCATACTCTATCACCTTACTGTTCCTTCTTTTTTCTCCATCTATTATAATTTTTTTATTAAACTTATTCAAGACAAAATAAGATTTTACTAAAATAAGTCGATATATACAAATAGAAGAGTATATAAAAGTTTAACTATTTGCGTGTTTCTAAGGGGGCTTATTTATGAACGTAACAACGCAAAACTGGCGGATAACCGCCAATGCTGCCGGATATTCCTCTGCCCTGCCAGATGAGAATGCCGCCAGAGAAGAGGAAACAACCGTTGATGCTTTGATGGAAAAAGAAGAAGATACGGATACATTTCTTTCTTCTTTAGAGGCGCTTAACAACCAAAAATCCGATGGCTCCGATAATCTTAACATGAAGTCTTCCAAACCTAAAGATTCCGTAGGACAGCTTGCGGCCGAATTGTCCAGAGCCGAGACAAGAATGGATGTGCAGCAGGTTCTGTCCAAAGCAAGCCGCGCCCTGCTTAATCTGAAGATGAGTGCCACTGCAAGTGAAGGAAAGGACCAGAAAAAAATCGCCCAGATGATTAAGCGAATCGAGAAGCTGATTAAAAGAATCAATAAAAAGCTGAAGCATTTGAGTAAAGAGGAACAGCTTGAACTGCATAGAAAACGGGCTGAAAAGCAGAATGATACCCAAAAGGAAAGTCTGCTTAGAAATGAGTTAAAGACCCGCAGAAGCAAACGGCGGAAGGAAGAACGGAATTATGCCTTAAAAGAGCTGGCACAGGACGGGAAAAACAGTACCCAGGAATTGGTCTCCGGTTTGACCGGCGCTGCCCAGGAAAGCACTTCGCTAGATGCGGCTATGATGGGAGATTTGGGAAGTATGGGAATGGACGCGGGAGCGATGGCAGATTTTGGCGGGATTGATGTGATGGCTTAGGAGATGCCATTGAAACCTTTTGTATTTTTCTAAGTAGGGTTAGCCTAAAAGAGCGTCAATATTGTAAGCTTAATTACCATATTGACGCTCTTTTCATAAGCTATAACAATCTTCTGAAAATATGTCTAAAATATTATTAATTACAACAGAACGAGATGCTTCTCTTGACTATTATATAAAAAACATCATGGCACATACTTCATCAAAATTCCATCCGTTTTTGTTACTCTAATTTCATACCAGTCACCATCAAACTCTAGTTCATGGAGTACTCTTGCACGGTAATAGTATCCCATAGGATGTCCGGGAAATGATAGATCTAACTCCACTGAAGTCAGCTGTCCGTCATCTTCATCTTCTGGCAAAAACTCCTGTTCATATTCTCCCACTATTTTCCAAGAACGATTCTCCTCATCCCATTGTTCCAAATAAACAGTTAAGCATGCCCAATCTACTGGTTTAAACATGTTTGTTTCCGCCAATATTTTTATTACACCTTGACCACCATTTCTTATGGAAGATACAGCAGCTCCCATAGCAGTGCTTTTTGGTGAACCCTGTGTAATATCATATGCCATCTCTTCCGTTTCTGGCAACAGCCTAGAATTCGCATAAGTATTTTTTGCCTCATTGTATTTTTGAACATCCCGGGCAAATACTGTTCCACTAAATATACATGTTAAAGTAAGTGTTACAATGACTAACCTTTTAAACTCATTTTTCATATAATATTCCTCCTTTACTTATTAAAACGAAAACAAACAGAAAATATAACCTAATTTTCATAATATTTTATATGTTTCACTATTTTTATAAATTCTTTCTCCTCAATAATTCCATAACAATAGTAATATGCATCTCCACATATAAATTGTGCTCCAAATTCTGGCTTTTCTCCTTCTAACTCATTTTTATAAATAGGAATATTTATATCAAGATATCTGTTATATACTTCTTTATATAGCTTTCTGTCTGACCTATAGTTGGCTGATTCATCCAAATTCCATAAGGCTTGATGAAAATAAAAATAATTTCCTTCATACACAAATTTTATCTTTGCTCTTAATTCATTAAAAAGCACCTCTTCAAACACCATTTTCTCCGGCATATAAGAAAGTTCTATGGCAGAAATTCCTATCGTTTCTTCTATATCTTTATATACCTGTTCAATGTCACTAATTTCTTCTGTATGCCCCATATTATTAAATATAACATCCCCCTCTTCTCGTTCTCTAAATCCATAATCCATCCCTTCCAACCCATTCACCCCAATCCCACTCCCCAAAACCGCCCCGCCAAGCAACGCTGCCACCAGCATCGGTCTTAAAACCTTCTTCAGCCGAATCACCTTCCGCTCCGCCTTCTTCTCCTTTTCCACCCGCTCCATAATTTTCTGAAATTCCCCTTCCGGCGGCTTCAGACGAGGGTCTGGGCTCTGGGCATATAGCGTGGCAGCACGGTCGAACTCCTCTACAAGCTGCTGGTCGCTATATCCGAAGGCTTCTTCCAACTTGTGCGTTATGAAATTATCATCCGGCCACTTTTTGCCATTCTGGCATAAACCTTCTTTTCTCACTTGGTTACCTCTTTGAATTCCTTTGATTTCCTATTGTTTTAGGGTTGACTTTTTGGGGTGATTGTTTAGTATAATTAGTAAATGGGTTTTGACTATGGAGGCACATTATATGAAAAAAATTATTCTAACTGGCGGCGGAACTGCCGGCCATGTGACACCAAATCTGGCTTTGATTCCTTCTTTGCAGGAACGTGGATATGAAATCCGCTATATTGGATCATACCAGGGAATGGAAAAAAAGCTGATTGAAGACGCCGGCATCCCCTACAGCGGTATTTCCTCCGGAAAACTGCGCAGATACTTTGACCTGAAAAATTTTTCCGACCCCTTTCGTGTGATAAAAGGGTATGAGGAAGCATGTAAACTGTTAAAAGAGTTTAAACCGGATGTCATCTTTTCTAAAGGAGGCTTTGTTGCAGTGCCAGTGGTTCTGGCAGCCAGGCACCGTCATATACCGACCATTATTCACGAGTCTGATATGACTCCCGGTCTGGCAAACAAGCTTTGTATTCCCTCTGCAAAAAAAGTCTGCTGTAATTTTCCTGAGACTCTGCAGTATCTTCCTGCACAAAAAGCTGTGTTAACCGGTTCCCCTATTCGTGCAGAATTGTTAAAGGGCGATCGTCTTGCAGGCTTACAATATGCCCACCTGTCTGCGGAAAAACCAGTGATCCTGGTTATTGGTGGAAGTCTTGGTTCTGTCACTGTCAACCAGGCTGTCCGTGCGTTGCTTCCCAAGCTGCTGCCTGATTATCAGGTAGTACATATCTGCGGAAAGGACCATCTGGATGAATCTCTGATCGGCACTGCCGGATATGTACAATATGAGTATGTGGATGCCCCTCTAAAGCATCTGTTTGCCGCTGCTAATCTGGTTATATCCAGGGCAGGGGCCAATTCCATCTGTGAAATTCTGGCTTTACACAAGCCTAACATTCTGATTCCATTATCTGCTGCCGCCAGTCGGGGGGATCAGATTCTCAATGCTTCTTCTTTCGCGAAACAGGGCTTTAGCACGTTATTGGAAGAGGAAACTATGACAGAAGATACTCTCTACCAGGCTATTTCCGATACCTATGAGAATCGCAGTTCCTTTATCCGCCAGATGGAACAAAGTCATTTAATCAATGCAGTGGAAACTATTATCCAATTAATTGAAGACTGTGTTTCATAATCCTATGTCTTCCCAATCTGCTCTCTTAAGTATTTTCTGATTCTGGAAATCCTCATCCTGCATGCCGGGCCATTGATTTTCAAAATCTCGCAAACTTCTGGCACTGGCCGTCCTTCCACAAAATGAAGGATGGCTACGTCGCGCCAGACTGGCCTCATCTCTTTTATACAGTTCTGAATGGTCCTCAAATCTTCTCTGTCTGCCACATATTCAAAAATATCTTTTCCAATGTATTGGTCAGGAATCTGGAATTCTTCTCCATAATTTCCTGTCTCAATACTAACACTTTGATATCGGCCTTTATACCTGAAATAATCAGTACAACGGTTCTTCAAAATTCTCATCAATACACTTTTTCTCTGTGCGTCATTCCATTCCGAAAACTCATCTCCGTAGGCGCGGATAAAAGAATAAAATGTATCCTGAATAATATCTTCCATCTCCTTATATGGGATTCCGCTTTTATGTGCTACAAATCGAAGTGCTCCCTGATATCCCTCATATAATTCCTGCAACAGATCATTCTGCTCTTGTTGCATGATGTTCTCCTAAAAGTTTCCTGTGGTTACAGCTTTGCTTTCATTGCCTCAACATTATTCTTTGCCCTTTCCTGAACAAATGATTTTGGTTCCCAGGCTACCATCTTAGATCCTCCCTCATACCGTGGGATACCAGGTTAACCCCGGCGCAGTCCAATCCTTCTTTCATAGCCTTACCGATATTTCCGGCTAAAGAAAGAACCTTTGCCGCAGGAACCATACCATTGGCGATTTTACGGAAAATACAATCATCTTTCATAATCTAAATCCTCCTTATTATCCGGAATTGCAGGCTTCCGGTATAAAATCATTGCCATCAAAATACCTATAACCAACCCTGAAATATGAGCCACATTGTTTGTTCCAACAGTTGTGAAACCAGCATACAGAGAAAAACAGGCCAACATCACCAACTGCCTGGTATTCAAGTCCTCCAGATGCCCGCGATTAATAGTTACAACATATAAAAGACCTCCGACAACGCCAAAGATAGCTCCGGACGCCCCTGCCGATACTGTGATATCCTCACTGAAAAGATTGATCAAAAGGCAAATACCATTGGCCCCAATTCCGCAAATCAAATAAAATATCAGATACTTCACTTTCCCCAGAGCACGTTCCAGATTGTCTCCCAGAACGAATAGTATCAGCATATTATTCACAATATGCTGTATCCCAAAGTGCATGAACATGGCTGTCAGGAGTCTAAAGTACTCTCCTTCCTGCAAAATTGACGGCAAAAATAAAGCGCCATAACGAACCATGGTATAAATATCCTCTGTGGAGCCAACTGCCTCCAGGAAGAAAAAATAAATAAAATTTGCCGCGATCAAACCATAGTTTACAAATGCTGTTTTTCGATAGTTTCCATGTTCCATAAGACACTCCTCTTTATGTAACCTTATTCTATCATAGCTCTTTTCATTTGTTAAGATATTTTACTGAAAAGAGAAATACAGGTCTGCAATCCCGATCTGATCGCCAATTTTCAGATTTACCGTCTCATTATTCTCCAGTTTTCTGCCATTTACAGATGTGCCATTGGTAGAGTTTAAATCTGTCAGTAAATAGTTTTCTTCTTTCTGGTCAATTCTCACATGAATACGGCTGACCGTATCTCTGCAGAGGGTATAATCTGTCAAATTTTCCTGTTTCCCTATAAGAAATGGGAAATATGCAATGGATATGGATTCAGATTTTCCATCTTCACTGACAAGCCTCCTCACCGTTTCTGGCTCTTTACTCCACAACAATACAGTATGTGACTCTTCTTCCTTTTCTTCTACTACACTCCCTCCTTCCTTCGCTTCCTCAGAAAATACCATCTGCCAGGAATTGTTTCGATCATCTTCCGTAAATTTACTCGATAACTCCGTACCGGCTTCAATCAATTCTTCTGATTGACTGTTATGCCAGACCATACGTTTCCATCTCCAGATAAAAAACAAAACTCCTGTCATAGAAATAAGTCCGCCGACAATTACAAACACCAGCCCCTCTGTTAGGAATCTGAAAACAGCCTTCGGACCTCTTATCAGCCACAATCCGATTCCAATACAAGGCATAAACATCACGCAGAGAAATATTTCTTTAAAGGGAATCCTTACCTTTTCCCTGTACAGATTTAATTGTATCCTGTCATCAACTGATTGCACCTGTTTCTCAGATATTTCTGAAATCTGCTCCTTTTTTTCTATTATCTCCGTTTTTTCGTCTCTGTTGTTATTGTCCATATCTGAACATTTCTCTCGCATCAGCCACTGCAGAAGATTATCCAATCCATAATTCTCTTTCAGGCTTTCCCTGTAGAGGCCATAAATCAAAATCACTGCTTCCTTATCCTGGTGATCTACCTTTTCTAAGAGACCCTGTAGCAGACTACTGAACTCCTGTGGAAAATCTCCTCTTTTTCCGGGCATCAGACACAGGCCAGGTACATAATCTTCCGGATCTACATAGATAAAATCAGGATCCAGAATAATCTGTTCTTCACTTAAAAGATACTCTTCCATCCGTGTTAATGTCTGGGCAATTCCCATCAGCAATGTTCTTAATTGTCTGGCCCCTATGGTTCTCGTCTCTAAAAGTCTCTTTAACGGCTGTTTTGATGTAATCTCATAGCAGAACTGACAGTTGTTATCTGTCTTGCGAATCCGAAATTTCAACAGCCCGTCAATCGTGTTTCCAACCAGCATCTTTGCCTCAAACCGCTGATCCTCCAGTTCCTCTGCCTCAATCATCAGGTAATTATTCTTCATCTCTCTGTGATAACTTACTTTTAAATTAATTTCTTCCACACTTTCCCCCCTGTCCTCGCATTTACTTTAGAAGTCTTGACGCCTAATCAGCGGCGTCAATTCAGGTATGCCAAATGCGCCCGCCAGACTTTTATGTGCAATAGTGCGTCCGCTGCCGGGCGCATGAAGGTTTACTTTCTATCCTCTGATTGAAAAATCGTCATCATACGCATCATAGTTTCCGGTTCATGAAGTTTTACCTGAATATTTTTCTGCCATCCCAAACCTGTAAGGTTTCCCGCTATCTGATCCTTTGATGACACTATTTCTACTTTATACTCCCCTATATTCAGGCTTCTCCCCTCTTTTTCTTCCTGTCCCCGGATCTGTTCTACTATTTGGTGAAGTCTCATAATACCGGTTTCCTCTTTGTATCTTATATAGCCGCTTCTAATTAAAACGGACAGCACCAGCAATGTGATAGTCATAATATACGTTGCCTCAACCGTATAGCTGGCAGAAAGTTTCCGTTTACGCAAATATTTTTTCATTGAAACACCATCCAGACTCCAACAGGCCAGACACAGGTCAAAAAGGGAATGGAAGCATTAAGTTGTTTTGGATTTCCCTTCCATCTTCCATGCATAAAAAGTCCTGTTCCCCAAATACATCCGATTACCAGACCTCCTAGGAATAGCAGCATGACCTTCCCGGCATCCCAATACAGGGCACTGAACAGAAAAAATAATCCATCGCCTTCTCCTAGCGCTCCCTCCGTAATCTTGGAAAGTATCAGCATAAATATACCCGTCAGGGCTGCCAATAAATGTGCTGATATATCAGAACTATGTCTGCACAGATTCCAACTCCCAGGAATCGTCCCGACCAAAAGCATTATTAATGATATCTGCCTGGTTTTTAAATCCTCTAAAGCCGCTATTGTCAAACACAACAGCCAGCTGAATTTTATAAAAGTTTCATTCAATCTATTTTCCTCCTGAACAATAAGAACAGGGGCCTAAGTGTTCTGCCTGTGATTTCGGAATTGCTGTTACATAGGCCTGAATCGCCGTACAGGAACTGCTGCTGTGGTAATGTTTTCCCGACGGCATGATATAGACATTTTCTCCGGCCTGTCCTTTGCACCTGCTGCATGGTGTATATCTGCTGCCTCCCTGATTCCTGTAATTTTCGATTTTTGCCAGCAATACCGCACGTAAATCATTGGAAAGGTAATGGCATCTCCTGCTTTCATGATACCGGGTACTGTTTTTTCCAATATAGACGATATCGTCATCCTCTTCTTCCTCAGCCTCCCCGCTTTTGCTGCTTCCAGGCTTTCCAATCCATGCGCGTCGGTAACAGCAACTTTTTCTCTTCACATGTCCCAGCCCAAAAACGGAAAAAGGAAGCTTTACTTCATAGCTTACCACCAGATTCACAGTCTCTCCGTCATCCAGAAGTTCTGACGATGACAGAGATATCCGTTCTACCGGAAGATCCTTCAGCTTTATTCTGACTGCTGCCTCCGCGTATCCATATGCTGCTGCCTTTGTCAGCACTTCTTTTCCCTCTGCAGGTTCCATAGAAAAATAGGCTGCCTGGCTGATATCTTCTCCCACTGCCTCCACATGTGACTGAACCTGCCGTTCTACATCCAGGATTCGAAAGGGCATCATCAAGATAACACCTGCAAACAGAAATAGCGGAAGAACAAGTGCCGCTTCTGCGGTCATGCTTGCAGAGGCGGAAAAGGACACCCTTTTTCTGGTTCCGAGAAGCCCTGTTCGGGGGATTCGTACTTGGAGAGTTACGTCTTTTTGTTTTTTATTTGGATTCATCAGAATATGACTTTTCATTATGACCTGATTTAAGATTTTCATAAAACAATTCCATTTATTTCCCTTCCCGCAGAAAAAGGGCATCCTTTTCCACCTCCTTCAATATGCTTTTTCCGCTGCGGCTTCTAAGGGATATCCGTGCTCCCCACGGACAAAATTTTCCACAATGGGAATCGCAAAAAACACATGTTTCCCATGGGCTTTCCCTCGAATATTCAGTTTATAAGCACAGCGATTCAGACAAAAACCAGGTTCTTCCCGCTGAATATTTATCTGAATCATATCCAGCATACGCATCTGCTTCTCACCGGCATCTTCCATTAAAAGCAGCAGTTTTAAATACGTCTCGTATGTAAATCCCCTGCCTTCCTGATTTCTTTCCTGGTTATCAGGACAGCATTGTTCTTTGCCCATAGCCAGCAGGCCGTCAAGGCTTAAACTCCAGTCCCCCCGTCCTTTCCACAGAGGAACCTTTTCTCCGGATAAAAGTCCGCGAACGTCCATGATGGATTCTCCCATAGCCCATACCACAAGAATAAAACAGGCCATGATTTCCACAAGCGGCGCCAGCCCCGTAACCCCTGTAATAACTGCGGCAAGGGCTCTGGCCTCCTCTCTCTTTCCGGAATCAGACAGCAGATAAATCATATTCAATCCTTGCCTTATAAGAAAGAGCTTTGTTATCGTCTGTTCCAGGTTCTCCCGATCCGTCCCATTTCCGTGAAGAAGATACTCTGTTTCGTACTGCATTTCTCTTTTTTCCGTACTCAATGCATGGAGAAAATATTTTCCGCAGTACTCATTTATCAAAACCTGCTCCGGCAGGTTTCTTTTGTCTTCTCCTTTTTCATTGGAAAAGCGGGATGGCAGAGTTTTGGTCTTTATGCTCCCTTTTGATATCTCCATCCCTTCTGGAAGGACCATCTGCAAAAGTCCTCCCTCTGCCAGACTGCGGATCTGATCTAAAAATCCCTGTTTCTCCTTATCT
The DNA here is from genome assembly GCA_910588325.1 of uncultured Hungatella sp. Taxonomy (GTDB): domain Bacteria; phylum Bacillota; class Clostridia; order Lachnospirales; family Lachnospiraceae; genus UBA3402. The sequence continues at coordinate 56,893 of CAJUPP010000003.1, read as the reverse complement.
CCTTTCCCAACCTTCAGTTTCTGTTCCGCGGTCTGAAAATTGTCCCAGAGATATACCGCAGCTCCCAGAGAAAACTCATCTTCTTCGTCCCCATACTCTCTCGCTGCTTCCAACCGTTCCACTAACTCCTCGGTTTCCTCCAAAAGTTCCAGATTCCGCATACTTATTTCCTGTTGATGTAGCAGTTCCTGACAGCGCCTGCCGTCCTCCTCCACGTAAGCAGCATATGGATTCATCTGCTCCTCAAACATCTGTCCCCTGTTTTCCTGGAATTCTCCCTGCAAATCTGTCATCTGATGTTTTCCCTGGGATAACGCCTGCTTTAACTGTCCTGCTCTTTTTTCATATTTTTCTAAAAGATTCTCCATTTTTCTGGCTTCTTTTCGGAATTTTTTTGCTTCTTTGTAAAACTGCCCTGAATCATCCTCTGACAAAGCCTGACGGATATTTTCTGCATACATTTCCTGTTTCTGCACGCAGTTTAAAATCTGTTCCACAGAATCCTCCAGCCTCTGAACTTCCTTTTCCTGTCCGTCATAAACCTGTGTCATATCTCCTGCCGCAGATGCCTCTTTTATATCCTTTAAAAACTGTTCCCCTGCTTCTGGCGCTATCTCTAACTGATCCCAGATTCCATATTTCATGTAATCCAGTACTTCCTGGATAAAGAAATCTCCTCCCTGGTCTGTTAGATTTATGCATCCCTCTGTGTCTACACATTCCAGTCCCATAGGGTACCAGTTTTCTACGGACAAATACTTCTCCACACAGGCCTCCAGGCGCTGCATGATATCCGGCTCCGACTCATATTGCAGACCCAAAATCCGATATTCTTTCCACAGTTCCCTGTGATACTGACTGAACAGTGTATCCAGAGAACCGTTGACGGCTATCTGAAAATAGTATCTGGAGCCAGCGGTTCTGGCTCCTTCCACCATAACACAGAGCAAGGCAAATACACACAGAAGACTAAGACTTAAGAACACGGTAATCTCCCCTTGCTTTTTCACTTAATACACCTCTTTGGACTGCTTTTCTATCTCCTTAAAAATAGATTCCAGTAATGTGGTTATCTGCTTTTTAAAGATGATAACCAGGCCGATGATTACGACTAGAATCAGAACCACTTCAATAACTCCAAGGCCATCTTCATTTTTGCAGAATGCAGCCCACTCTGTACGCAGTTTCTCTTTGCATAGCTTATTCATAATATTCTCCTTTCATAGATTTCCTCCCCCATCCCCAACCGCCGCCTGAATTTATATCTGAATTTATATCTGAATTTATTTCTGAATTTATTTCTTCATTCATTACCTGTTTCTAACTTTCGACTTCCTGTTTTGTATTTTATAATTTTTCCACCATCCTGCCTCGAGCACTGTCCAACTCCTTTCTCCACCTCCACCTGTTTCTTTTATAATACTAATACCACTTTATCACCCCATCGCCATCATTGCGGGAACCATAACAAGAACCATGACTACAAAGAGCATCAAAAACAGTGGTAATAACAACTTTGTTCCTGCCTCTTCCCCCATACGCCTCGCTACATTTTTCTGTTGTTCCCATGCAGCAATCATTTCCTGTTCCAGAACCTGCTGTAAATTCTTTGTTCCGGTCCGACGGTTCTGCTCTAAGAGAGTCGTCAATTTCAGATAAGATGGAAGTCCGCATCTCTTTCCAAATTCCATGATTGCTTTTCCTTCGGACTGCCCGCATTGTATTTCTCCCAGAGCCGCCGCCATTTCCTCAAAGGCAGGCTGCTCCTGGCACCGGTTCTCCTTTCGTCTGGCTTTGTAATTCATTACAATCCGTTCCCAGGCCTGTCCTACGGTTAAACCGGCCCCAATAAACACCATCAGCTGATATACTACATCCGCATAATCCAACAGAAGCTTTTGATTTCTCTTCTTTTTCCTCCCATCCTCTTCCTTCTTTTCTCTGACATAAAACAGCCATGCTGCCAGAGGGCCCAACACCAGAAAAAGATGATAATCCTTGTCCTGCTTCTCTCTGTAATTTAACTGTTTTCCTTCATATTCTTTTGGAAGCATCACCTCCTTTTTCGTAACATTTTTGTAATCTTCCTTCTGAATCCGTTGCTGTAACATGTCAGACAGTTTCTCTTCCACTGTAAAGGCTTTGGGATAAATCCGCATTGGAAATGCTGTTTCCCTTTCATAAGTTCCATGAGTAAGTTTCGCTTTTAATATCACCGCCACACCTTCTTCCGGACAATCGTCAGTCCTGACTCTTCCAAAGGAATCTAAAATATCCGGGTTCTCGCTCTTCCATAATATCTGCACTCCATACTCCAAAAAATCTGATGGCAGCTCCAGGTCGGTTCTAACTTCTGACATAGACTCATTTTCTCCCTTTATCCTATCTGGAAGCCGCCTGATAACCTGGTCAAAAACCTGTTCCACTTCATCCTCTCCATATTGCACAGGGTGAATCTCTACCTGGCAGTCCAGAGGCTCCTCTCCTAGTCCCTCCACTACAAAATCATATACAATCGGGTCATCACCATAATCTCCTCTCTCCAAATATCCTCCGGATAGACTGCCGCCTGATTCCCCGGCCATCACTGCCAGCCCATACATCAGAAATCCTGCTATTATACAAGCAATCTGTTTCTTCCATTGCTGCAAAATCTTATGACTCTTTCGTATTCCAACCATTCCCTCCTTCTCGCTAAATTTCATCCACTCCTTTCTACCCTACCTGAATATCCAAAATTCTCTCTGACAACCAGCAGGACAGTACATATACTCCCAGACATCCTGTCATAATCAATCTTCCCATCAAAGTGGTATACATTACCATGAAAAATCCCGGCGAAGTGCCATCGATATAAAGAATAATAAGAAAAGGCATAAGACTCATGATTTTCTGTTCAAATTTCCTGGAGGCGGTTAGTGTACGCAGTTCTTCCTTTACCTGAAAGCGATCGTTCATAACCTGTACCGTATGGCTGATAATGGGAACCAGACGCCCGCCGCTGCGTTTGGCAATCCCAAAAATTCGAGCGAAGTTTTCCACCTCTTCCAGGCCGCTTCGGGCCGCAAACTCACTCATCAGGGCTTCAATGGGACGGTTCATTCCCATCTGCCGGACCATATAGGCAAGCTCCATGGTTATCAGGCCATTGGGCCCATACATAAGTTTCAGTTCTTTAAGACATGAAACAATGGCATTTTCTACGGAATATCCGGCACTTAAGGAAGCAGACAACATCTGAATCGCCTCTTTGAACTGAACCTCCAGTTCCATAATCCTTTTTCTCTTCCAGTATCTGCAAAAATATCTGGGAAAAAAGCCGACAGGAATCAGAAACAGGAAAAAAGCCGTCACACTACGGTAACAGGTATAAGCTATGATTCCTGCCGCTCCAACGCCTGCTCCTATGGAAAAAAGCCATTGCCCGGCATTCAGATGATAGTTCTCATAGATAATCAACTCATTATCCGTCTTCTTCTCCCGCTGCCTGGAGCTTCCACCGATTTTTAAGTTCTCCTTTTTTCTTAAGTCCGTCTTCTTCCAGCTGATATAATGTGTGAAGTCGAATCTGCCCATCCGTATAACTTTCCACCTCCTCAATCCAAAATACTTTTCTGCTTTTGTCCCTTTTTCTTCCCACATGAATCAAAATATCCAGCGCCGAAGCAATCTGGCTTCGAATGGCGGAAAGAGGCAGTTCCGCTCCCATCAAGACCATGGTTTCCAAGCGGGCCAGCATGTCTTTTGGACTGTTTCCGTGTCCGCTGGACATTCCGCCGTCATGTCCGGTATTATAGCTGTTCAATAGCTCCAAAGCCTCTTTCCCCCGGACTTCTCCCACGATAATTCTGCTGGGATTCATCCTCAAAGATGCACGGATAAGCTCACCGATTCCTATGGCCCCTTCTCCCTGGGAATTCGGCGCTCTGGTTTCCAAGCGGACTAAATTTTTCACATGCTGAATCTGAAGCTCTGCCGAATCTTCAATGGTAATGACTCTCTCTTCCTGGGGAATAAATGCAGACAGTGCATTGAGAAAGGTGGTTTTTCCAGAATTGGTTCCTCCGCTGATAAAAATATTGTATCCGGAGCGCACCAGCTTTCCGAGAAACACGGCTGCCTCCTCATTGATGGTTCCGAATTCCACCAGCATGTCCATGGTAATCGTCCTTGGAAATTTACGAATCGTCATAATAGGGCCGTCTAAAGAGACTGGCGGCAGGACCACATGGACACGGGAGCCGTCTTCCAAGCGGGCATCTGCAATGGGCGAAGCCACATTTACAATCCTGTTTACACGGCTGACTACCTGTTGAACCATATCCTCCAGCTGCTCATCCGATTCAAATTCATAGTCCCAGGAATGCATCTTCCCCTGTTCTTCGACGAAGATGTGATCCTTTCCGTTAATCATTACCTCCGTAATCTCAGGGTTGTCCATTAACTGCTGTAAAATATCCAATTTCCGGAAAGAATTAAAGAGATTATTTCTCAAAGTAAGGCGGTCTTTTAATGGAAGATGTTCTCTGTCTGCCGCCGCCAGAACGTGCCGGTCAATAATTTCCTGCAGCTGTTCATCCTCAATCTGCTGCATTCCGCTGATTTCCAGATGAATAGCTTCTTTCATGGCCTTTTGCCTCAACCGCATTTTTTCCTTCCGTTCCTGCTGGTTTTGCTGCCAGTGTCTCCTGTTCATTTCCACGACACTCCTTTCAGAAGCTGCCGTACATAATCCCCCAATTCTCCCCAGAGAAGCTGTTCCGCATAAGTGTCCCTGCGCCCAAAACTGCTGTGGTACGGCAGTTTCACCCGCCGAATCTTTTCCCGAAGCAGCTGGTACCCCGTCTTTTCCAGGTACTCTTCAAATTCTTCCAGTTTTGCCGACGAAACACCATCCTCCTTTACCGGCATATAAATCACATCACACCGCTCCAGGACAGGAAGAATATTTCTTCCTGGACGCCCTGCATCCACAATTATGTAACCATATCCCATTTCTTCGGCTAACTTCTCTACTAAAATTCCGGCCTCTTCTCCGGTCAGCTGCTCCAAATCCTCCGGGTAACGGGCCGGCGGAAGATAGTCCATTTCCTTCCATGTGTATGCCAGGCTTCTAAGCCGCATAATATCCAGATTTCCCTGTCTGAAGAAATAGAGTACATCTGATAAATCACTCTTGCACTGTCCGTCAATGATCCTGGAAAATCCGGAAAACTCCTCAAATCCTACATACAAAACCGTTCCTTCCTTCACTAACTGCTGCCCAAGCGTCAATGCCAGGGAAGTCTTTAAACATCTGCCTATAGGGGAGTATACTCCTAAGACCCGGCTGCGTCTTCCTGACATCACCAGGGGATTCTCCACGGGCTGTTCGCAGTAACGGGTCATGACTTCTCTGACAACACTGTCTGCCGCCTGATATTTGTAGACGCTGGGGTAGCTGTCAAAAGAACTTACCACCTCGCCCTCCGCCAATGCCACTATGGAATTTGCCCGTATTCCTTCCATCTGCTCTTTCGGCACAGAGTCACTAACCAGCAGAATCTCCACACCATGCTTTGCCGCATATTCTTTTAAGTTCTCCAGGGTAGTAAAAGGTATCACCTCAAAAGGTATCTTCTCCTTCTGATTCACCACATCTGCAAACCGCCTGGCATACACCGGATCTACATCATAGACTGCCATTACTTTCTCCATATCGATCTCCTCTCCATCTTCAAAACAGCCATATCATATACCACAAATATCCAAAAAACAGACACAGGGTAAATGGAATCACTGCCTGGTTACCATCTCTTTCCGCCACATAATAGGGTACAATCTCTTTTGTCAGGAATAGCCGCCTGATGTAGGCTGCCAGATATTTCAGACGCTTAAACAGATTCTTCTGTATCAGCATTTTTACAAGAGCCAGAACCGCTCCGATTAAAAAACCACAGACAATCGCTTTTATTCCGGCAGGGAATCCCAGGCATCCGGTTATCACTGCCATCATTTTTATATCTCCTGCCCCCATGACCCGAAGCACAAACAAGGGAAACATCACTGCCGTTACCACTGCAAGCCTGGCCGTATACCTAAAAACAGCCAGCATTTCCTGTCCCGCCTGAGCATCCAGTATGCAAAGCCCCAAACCGCACACCACGGCACTTACAACCCACCAGTTAGGAACCCGATGCTCTTTCATGTCATAGCAGGCCCCGCCAAATAGAATCACCAGCACAAGCCACATATCCGCAAAAACGTAGACCACCTCCTCAATTGCTGCAACCCCGCAGACATACCAAATAACATAACAAAAAATATGTGTTAAAAAAGCATTCCATGGAAATCATGTCCGAACCGGACTACACATAAATTTTAGCACCTAAGAATGAATCGTGCTGATGGTGTTTTTATTATGCACACATTTCCATGAATTGTCAAGTACTAATTTTCGAAAACATATTCGTTGACCGTAAAGCCCAGAAATGGTAAAATATAAGAATAGTTATGCCGTTTCATGTATATTCTCACTCTTTTCCAGAAATACTTTAATTATCAAAATCTGGGAGATGATATCAATATGAAACGCAGAAAAAACAAAAAAAGAGCTTTGACCTTTTATCTGGAGCGTCAGGCTCTGAAGCAGGAAATCGAGCAGACCCGCTACCGCATTGACTCCGCAAGGAATCAATTCGAGCAGGTGGTGGACCCTACTTTAATCGACTGCTATATCTATGAACTGAATGCGGCGCAGCTGCGGTATCAGTTTTTGCTCCGCAGGTTTAAAAACCTGGAGATGGAGTTTTCATCATAATTTTATGTCTTTTGGAGGATTTGTATTATGGGCAGTACATGGTATGAGAAGGCAGTTTTTTATCACATCTATCCTTTAGGGCTATTGGGCGCTCCCAAACAGAACACGGCAAAGGCGGTCCACGACGGCATGAAAGAGCTGGAAGACTGGATCCCCCATATGAAAGCAATGGGGTGTACCGGTCTGTATATTGGTCCATTGTTTGAGTCCTCTTCTCATGGATATGACACCAGGGATTATAAGATGGTAGACCGCCGTCTTGGTGACAATGCCGGTTTTAGCCATTTTGTTTCTCTCTGTCATGATGCGGGAATCCGCGTGGTAGTAGATGGAGTATTTAACCATACCGGACGGGAATTTTTTGCATTCCAGGATATAAAGGAACACCGTGAGGCTTCTCCATACAGAGACTGGTATCGCGGCGTAAACTTCGGCTGGGGCGATCCTTTCGGATATGACGCATGGCAGGGCCATGGGGAGCTTCCCTGCCTGAACCTGCAAAACCCTCAGGTAAAGCAGTATTTATTCGACGTGATCCGGTTCTGGATTGATGAATTTGACATTGACGGAATCCGGTTAGACTGTGCAAATGTCCTGGACTTCGGATTTATGAATGAGCTTCGGAGGCAGACTGCCCCCATGAAGAATGATTTCTGGCTGATGGGCGAAGTAATTCATGGGGAATATGCCCGCTGGGTCAATCCGGATATGCTTCACTCCGTCACCAACTATGAACTGCACAAGGGGCTTTATTCCGGTCACAATGACCACAATTATTTTGAGATTGCACATACGATACGGCGGCTGGAGCAGGTAGGCTATCAGCTGTATACATTTGTGGACAATCATGATGAGGATCGCCTGGTAAGCAAGTTAAACAATAAGGATCATCTGTATTCTGTTTATACGCTTTTGTATACTCTTCCTGGCATTCCGTCCATCTATTATGGCAGCGAATGGGGAATCGAGGGAAAGCGCACCAGGGAAAGTGATGAGTCTCTACGTCCCCACATTTCCATTGCAGAAGAAAAACAGTATCATAATGATCTGACCGATTATATTGCCAAACTGGGGCACATCCATAATGAGAATGAAGAGCTTCACGGGGGACGTTACAAGGAGCTGCTTTTGACTACCCGTCAGTATGCATTTGCCCGGTTTGGAGAACATTCTGTGATTTTAACAGCAGTAAACAATGATGAGTCTCCCACTGTCATGAACATACCGGTTCCTGTTCGTGCTTCTTTTGCGGAGAATCTGCTGGATCACACGACAGTTCCTGTCACCGACGGACAGATTACGGTTACAATACCAGGCGGCCGGGGGGCTGTCTTAAAAATCAGGGAGGAATAAACTTATGGCACGTAGCAAAAAAGAAGTAGGAACGGGGTTTGTCACAAAGATGGATCGTTACCTTTATGGCGAGGGAACGCACTATGAGATCTATGAGAAATTAGGGGCGCATCCAAAGAATTATAAGGGAAAAGACGGCATGTATTTTGCCGTGTGGGCGCCCCACGCAGTGTCCGTGTCTCTTGTAGGTGATTTTAATAACTGGGACCCGGAGCGCAGCCCCATGAAGCAGCTGGAGAACTCCGGAATCTATGAGATCTTTGTTCCGGGGCTTGGCACCGGCGAATTGTATAAATATGCCATCACCACAACAGGCGGCAAGGTTCTGTTTAAATGCGATCCTTATGCGTACGGAGCGGAATTCCGCCCGGGTACCGCATCGATTACCAGGGATATTTCCGGTTTTAAGTGGAAAGATGACATCTGGATGAAGAAACGAAAAGAGCAGGATATTCTTGCCAGCCCTCTTTCCATCTATGAAGTCCATCTAGGCTCCTGGAAGAAACAGAACCGTGAGGAGAAAGAGGGTTATTACACCTACATAGAGGCCGCTCATGAACTGGCTGCCTATGTAAAAGAGATGGGCTACACTCATGTAGAACTGATGGGTATTGCGGAACATCCATATGACGGTTCCTGGGGTTATCAGGTGACCGGTTATTATGCGCCCACCTCCCGTTATGGAACCGCCGCGGATTTCATGTATTTTGTGAATTACCTGCACAAGCAGGGAATCGGCGTCATTCTGGACTGGGTTCCGGCTCATTTCCCAAAGGATGCCCATGGACTGGCGGATTTTGACGGCGAGCCTTTGTATGAATATGCGGACTCCCGAAAAGGGGAGCACCCGGATTGGGGTACCAAGGTATTTGACTACGGAAAGCATGAGGTCTCCAACTTCCTCATCGCCAATGCCATCTACTGGATTGAGAAATATCATATCGACGGACTCCGGGTGGATGCGGTTGCTTCCATGCTGTATCTGGATTATGGACGCAGTGCGGGAAATTGGGTGCCTAACAAGTACGGTGATAACAAGAATCTGGAGGCTATCGAGTTCTTCAAGCATTTAAACAGCGTCATCAGCGGCCGCGGCAATGGGGCTATGATTATTGCGGAGGAGTCAACCGCCTGGCCTAAGGTTACTGCAAAGCCGGAGGATGACGGTTTGGGCTTTAAATTTAAATGGAACATGGGCTGGATGCATGATTTCCTGGAATACATGAAGTTAGACCCCTATTTCCGCAAATTTAACCATAACAAGATGACCTTTGGCATGACATACGCTACCAGCGAAAACTTTATTCTGGTGCTGTCCCATGACGAGGTTGTCCATCTAAAGTGTTCCATGATTAATAAGATGCCTGGTATCTACGAGGATAAATTTGCCAACTTAAAGGTAGGCTACACCTTTATGATCGGGCATCCGGGCAAGAAGCTTCTGTTTATGGGACAGGATTTTGGCCAGTTCCATGAATGGGATGAAAAGGTATCTTTAGACTGGCATCTGACGGAAGAACCTCTCCATAAGGATCTTCAAAACTATTTTAAGGATCTTCTGCATCTTTACAAAAAATATCCTGCTTTGTACAGCCAGGATTATGACTGGAAGGGTTTCCAGTGGATCAATGCCAACGACCAGGATCGCAGTATCTTCAGTTTTGTGCGCCATAATCTCACCGGCAAACAGAGTTTGCTGTTTATCTGCAACTTTACTCCTATGGAAAGACCGGATTACCGGGTAGGTGTGCCGAAAAAAGGAAACTATACTCTTCTGTTAGATGAGACTCATGGCTCCTACAAACCAGGAGATCAAAAGATTGCCTACCGCTCTGTCAAAAGCGAGTGCGACGGCCAGCCATTCTCCTTTGCATATCCGCTGCCAGCCTATGGAACTGCTGTCTTCCGGTTCTGATACCTGATTACAGTCCTGGCGGCCAATGCAGCTATCGCTTTGGCCGCCGTGAAACATAGAAAGGGGATTTTTTATTATGCAGACTATACTTGTTTGCGATGATGATAAACAAATTGTAGAGGCTATTGACATCTACTTAACCGGAGAGGGTTTTCAGGTGGTTAAGGCGTACGACGGGTATGAGGCCCTGGAGCTTTTGGAAAGCCACAGTATAGACCTGATGATTGTAGATGTGATGATGCCCGGTCTGGATGGTATCCGCACTACCTTAAAGGTGCGGGAGACCAGCAGTATTCCCATCATTATTCTTTCTGCCAAGTCAGAGGATAATGATAAAATTCTTGGCTTAAATATTGGCGCTGACGACTATATCGCCAAGCCTTTTAACCCGTTGGAACTGGTGGCAAGGGTGAAATCCCATATCCGCCGTTATACCCAGCTTGGCAATCTGACTCAGCAGACCAATGAAAATATATTCAAGTGCGGCGGTCTGCTGATTAATGATGACAATAAGGAAGTGTTTGTGGATGGGGATCTGATTAAGCTGACCCCTATTGAATACAATATTCTTCTTCTGCTGGTGAAGAATGCCGGAAAGGTATTTTCCATTGACGAGATTTATGAGCAGATCTGGAATGAAGAGGCTATCGGAGCTGACAATACCGTAGCCGTACATATTCGCCATATCCGTGAAAAAATTGAGATCAACCCGCGAGAACCCAGATATTTGAAAGTGGTCTGGGGAATCGGCTATAAGATAGAAAAGCAATAGGAGTATCTTTATGAAAAAAGGGACATGGCCTGTAAGCCTGATGAAGCAGACCGCATTTTTATTTCATCTCCTGTTCCTCTGTCTGTTTCTTACCGGAATTACATTTATCTATTTCAATGAGAATTACGGACGTGGTCTCAGCTGGGTTCAGGAGGAATCTTATGCTGACACCATGTCTTTTACGGAACAGCTGGAAGATGATGTGGAGATGATTTTTAAATATGTAAAATATAAAGATCTGCTGGAATTGGATGGAGACTTAAACTACGATGCCGATATGGTATGTGTAACCTTCCTTTCCGGCAGGTCTGTTATCTATACATTAAATGACATGCTCCGTTATGCCAAGACCCGCGGATACTATCTGACAGATACCTTTGAAGTGGCAGGAGGTCCTGCTGTTCCTGAGCGCGAAATGGAAGATGTGGCAAAACCTACTATTGAATGGAAGGCTTATGATCCCAATGAGGTTTACCGAGAACCATCGGATCAGTATTCTACCCTGGAAGACCTTTCTCTGCAGGTTCTGACTTTACTTGGAGAGTATTATCAGATTCAGTATAATTATATTGAGCATACTTCCAACCTGTATTTCCGTGTCTCCTACATGGATGAATATGGACAGGAGCTTTTATACACCAATGCAGAAGGGCAAACCAATGATGAATTGAGAAATCTGGGCCGATATTTGTATATCTCCGGTGACAGGATTGTAATGGATACCAACCTGAAATATATTCCAAGGAATATTACCTCCGAATTGGAGACTTACAATCTGTACGATAATAATGATTACTATATCATACTGGGTGTGAATACTGCCTATCCAAATGTGGATCCCTACTCTACTGCCCACAATGAATATGAAAAGATACGTGTCAACTTTATTACCGGAATTATACTGACAGCTTTAGGCGCTTTAGGATTTTTATTTACCTTCTTCGTTTTAGTCCGGCTGTCAGGGCACAGAAATTCTGCAACTCCTGAAATTATCCTTTTGAAACTTGATCACATTCCTGTAGAATGCGAATTGGCTTTGCTTTTTGCAATTCTCTGGCTTGGAGGCTATTTTACCAGCCAGTATTTAGAACCTTTATCCCACTTATTTGTCAGTGAGGGACATTGGCCTTATTCCACCAAACTGATTCATCTGGTTGTCCGTTATTTCATCTTTATTGGACTGGGATTCAGCCTGCTTCGAAATTATAAGGCAGGAACCTTATGGACCGGCAGTTTATTGTACCGCATTTTCCACAGGTTTGTCCGCCTTTTAGACAGCTGTTCCTTCCCTATGCGTCTGGGATTATGTTTTGCCGGATACCTGTTTGGAGACGGAATCTTATTGAGCGCTTTCCTCTATCTTTATCAGAAGAGAGAGCAGTCTGCGGTGCCCTACCTGTACCTGCTTCCTGGAATTATCTTCTTTCTCTTCCAGGTCTGGACTTTTTTGATACTTTTTCGCAATGAGGTGGAGACAGAAAAAATTTCCCAGGGTATTGAGCAAATGTCCTCTGGTGATACCAGCTATAAGATTGATACGGATGGATTTTCCGGAAAAGTTGGACAGATGGCTGAGAGTCTGAACAACTTAAACAGTGGTCTGGAAACTGCGCTTCAGGAAAAAGTGAAAAGTGAGCGGTTAAAGGCGGATTTGATTACCAATGTATCTCATGATATCAAAACTCCCTTAACCTCCATTATTAATTATGTGGATTTATTAAAACGGGAAGATATCAAAGACGAGAAAATCCAGCGTTATCTGGAAATTCTGGAACAGAAGTCACAACGGTTAAAAACCTTAACGGAAGACCTGGTTGAGGCTTCCAAAGCCAGTTCGGGAAACTTAAAGCTGGAACTTGCCAGGATTGATCTGGTTGAGATGATCTATCAGGCCAATGGAGAATTTGAAGAAAAGTTCCAGATGCGCCATTTGGAGCTGGTCTCTGAACTTCCTGATGAAAGCGTCATGATCTCTGCAGACGGACGGAGGTTATGGAGAGTTCTGGAAAATCTATATAACAATGCATTCAAATATGCCATGGAAAGCAGCAGAATCTATGTAGATGTTTCCGTTCAGGAGGACAAAGGGGTCTTTACAATCAAAAATGTGTCTGCCAAACCGTTGAACATCAGCCCGGATGAACTGACGGAACGGTTTGTACGCGGTGACGTAGCACGAACTACGGAGGGCAGCGGTCTTGGCCTATCCATTGCCAAAGATCTGACTCACCTGCAGGGCGGCACTTTTCAGGTCTATATTGACGGAGATCTGTTTAAGGCCCAGGTGGGCTTTCCTGTTATGTCTGAAAAGCATTCCTTCGAAACAGAAGAATCCTCTTAGGGGCTGCCTTATGTAGCAGCCCCTTTTGCTTTGGAATACAGTGCCTTTGCACTGACTCCCGGAAGCTTTCCCAATTTTCCTGACAATGCACTGATCTTATCCATAGGTGCATCCACCACAATACTGATAATATTTACTTCCCTTTTCTCATAGGGCAGGCCCATACGTCCAATGATAAACTCTCCATATTCGTGAAGCAGGCTGTTTACCTGGCCTACTGCCGTCTTATCTTCCACAATGATTCCTATGACTGCGATTCTTGTCTCCTGATTCATTTAAAATTCCTTTCTGCATACTTGTGCATCATTTCCACAAACCGTTCAGGAAATGTTGGATTTGAGGGATAGTACAAATGCGGAAATCCAAACCAATAGTTTTCTCCCTCTATTATACAAGAATACTGCCTGTTTGTAACTGGTTTTATGGCAAAACAGTTCTCCCCGTTTTTTGTGCTGTCATAGTAGTGGAATTCATGACCTTTTATCACTTCATTCTCTTTCAAAAAACGGCTGTGCTTTTCTTTCAGTTCGATATAGCCAAACCGCACCAGCCTTTCGGTATAGGTACAGACCGCCGGTATCACACCTGCCATTTTTCGCCGGATACCGCCCTGAGCCTCTATGGCAGAATGAAGGTACATAAAACCTCCGCACTCTGCTATGGCAGGCATTCCTCCGGCTATTGCCTGCCTTATGGACATATGCATATCCGTGTTGGCCTCAAGTTCTTCTCCATATAGCTCCGGATATCCCCCGCCCAGCAGAAGTCCCTGACAGCCTTTTGGAAGTTCTCTGTCATGAATCGGAGAAAAATATTGAAGTTTTGCTCCCTTTTCCTCCAGAAGCCTTAAATTATCCTCATAGTAAAAACAAAAGGCCTCATCTCTTGCTACTGCAATTGTAACCGTTTCACCTGCTTCATGATTTCCGGAAACGTTCTCCATCTCTGGCTGTCTGCAGGAATTTTCAGTTATCTCGTGGGCATTCTGAGCTATCTGCATGATTTCTTCTACACACACTGTCTCTTCAAAATGTTTTGACAGAGCATTCAGCCGTCCACGAAGTCCTTCCAGTTCATGAGGCATCATCAGCCCCAAATGCCTGCTGGCTATGTGAAGTTCTTTCTGCTCCGGAAGATAACCTAGCACTTTGGCTTTCAGTTCCTTTTCCAGCAAAGGTTTTAATAGCTCATAATAAGATTTTGATATTCTGTTCAGTATCACTCCCTGTATTAGATGACAGTCATCATATGCCAAAAAACCTGAAATCACAGGAATTATGGAACGTCCCATTCCTTTTGCGTCTGCCACCAGTATAATCGGCGTACAGGTTACTTTCGCCAGATGGTAGGAAGAACCTTCTTCCCAGATGCCTCCCAGCCCGTCAAAAAGCCCCATCACTCCTTCCAAAACGGCTATATCTCCTTCTTTTCGGCCCCTCATCAAAAGCTCTCTGGTAGTTTGTTCCCCTGTAAAAAAGGTATCCAGATTCTTAGAAGGAACCTGGATAATCTTTTCATGAAACATGGGATCAATGTAATCTGGACCGCACTTGTAAGCTGCAACTGATTGTCCTCTGTCTTTCAAAGCCTGAAGGAGCGCACAGGTAACCATGGTCTTGCCGCTTCCGCTTTTGGCGGCGGCAATCATGACGCGTCTCAGTTTCATTACTTCTCCTTTTCTAAAAAATATGCTCATGTGATTTCGTGCCAAAGTTAAATCCGCTTATCCACACCGGATTCTCCGCCTTCATCAGGTGATACTCTCCTGCCTCTTTGGTTCTGCTGACCTGCAGCTGTACAATTTCCCAATTTTTTACGGAAAACTGGCCTAATATCTCCCTGATTTGACAGATCGTCTCCACACTAACCGCATTGATAACTACCCGCATACAGGAATTTCTATGGTATAAGCACTCTATAATTTCCTTTAACCTGCCGCCGCTTCCTCCAATAAACGCATGGGTAGCTACAGGCAGTCTTTCCAATCCGTCCGGTGCTTCTGTCTGTATCACCGTAATATTTTCCAGCCCAAACTTCACTTTATTTCTCTTAATTAAATCTACTGCCTCCGGTTTCCGCTCAAGGGCATACACCTGTATCTCATCAGACAGTCCGGCAATTTCTACGGCAACAGAACCGGTTCCGCTTCCTATATCATATACCACCGCACCTTTGTGCAGCTTTAATTTACAGATACTTACCAGCCTTACCTCCTCTTTTGTCATTGGAATCCGTTCTCTGATCAATTCCTGGTCAGAATGATTTGGTGTCAGGCATTTAAAAATGGTATTGGGATTTTTAACCAGGCAAGTGTACAGTCCCTCTTCCTCTGCCTGGCAGCACTCCTCTGGTGTCAGATCGTTTATCTGCTGATTTTCATAGGACAATTGATAGCCTGCCACCACCTGGCAGTCCCCCATCCCTTCTTCTGTCAAAAGCCTTCCGAGACGGTTTACGTCTTTCACTCCGGACATTAAAAGAAATGTTTTCTCATTCCGTTTTATCTTCTGTGCAAGGTTACACACTTCTTTTCCATGAATGCTGTAAATGGCAGCCCCATCATAACTTTCTCCCGTACATGCTGCCAGGTAAGAGACACTGGAGATTCCCGGCAAAATCCGGAGGGATGCATTTAAGCCTTTGCACTCTATCTCTCTTTTTAAAGCATGATACACGGATTGACAGCCACTGTAAAAACCACTGTCCCCGGAAAAAAGAATCGTGACATTCAAAAGAGTTTTTTCTTCCTGTTCCTTCTGCACCTCCTTTAAGTATGGAATAATCTGTTTTGCCTGGTAGAAAGGCTTTCGTTTGGGGCATTGTTTCCAGGAAGCAATCACTCTTTCTGACCCCAGCAAAATATCTGCTTTTTCTATGGACTCCTTCACTTCTCTGGTGAGGTTTTTCTCGTTTCCCATGCCGATTCCCCCAAGGGTTATCCACATAAAACCGGATTTTTTCAATGATTTTCCACAGATTTCGCTCAATTTCTCACACACCTGTTCCATGGAGTATCCTTTAACTTCCTTTTGAAGCCCTACAAGAAAGACGGGAATCCCTGTCTTTTTGGCTGCTTCCAGTTTTTCCTGAAAGCCTCCCTGCCTTCCGCTCTCCTTGGTAACCATGCAGGCAATCTTATACTGATGAAGCATCGCTTCATTCATCTGGGCAGTGAACGGTCCCTGCATGGCGATTATCTGCTTTCCTGCAAGCCCCTGTTCCATGCAGACCGAAATGCTCTCTATGCTGGGAAGCACCCGCACATAAAGCCGTCTTTTTACCTCTTCTGAAATACAGTATTTTGACAACTCTCTGCTTCCTGTTGTCAGCAAAATATTTCCCTCAGTTTCTTCAAGGGCCTTTGCACACTCCTCATTACTGTCAAAACGTCTTATATGCTCCTGTGTTAACTCTGCGCTGGTTTCTCTTTTTAAGCGCAGATAGGGGAGGTCTCGTCCTTTCACCGCCATCCAGATATTTTCTGTCACTTCCTTCGCATAGGGATGAGTGGCATCTACAACCGCCCCAAAATTGCCGCTTTGAATGAACGTTTCTATCTCCGCCTGATCCATCCGCCCGCAATGTACGGTTCTAAGGGGATGGGGGGCAAAAATCATCTCCCCATATTCTGTTGCCACACATACTGTATGCATTATCCGGGACGCAGCCAATATCTCAGACAGTTGTCTCCCCTCTGTTGTTCCCGCAAATACCAGTATCTCTTTCAATTTGATATCCTCGCTTTGTAATCAGTTTTCCGTCTATGTACTCAGAGCCGGAATTTCCAATAAATACTGTGGTGAACATATTGACCTCCCGCTCTCTCAGTTCCTTTAACGTACAGATCTGCGTCTTCATTCCTTCCCGCCCTATGTTTTCTACATATCCGCAGCACCGTTCCTCTTCCAGGATACCAAGTAAAATATCACAGGCCCTTTTCAAATAATCCTTCCGCTTATGGCTGGATGGATTGTAGATAACAATCGCAAAGTCCCCTTCTGCCGCAGCAGCCAGCCGCTTTTCTATCTTTTCCCAAGGTGTCAAAAGGTCACTCAAACTGATGACACAAAAATCATGATTAATCGGTGCACCCAGGATGGCTGCGCCGCTGCTTGCCGCCGTGATTCCCGGTATAACCTGAAGTTCTGTATCCGGATATTCCTTCCCAATTTCGTACATCAGAGATGCCATTCCGTATATTCCTGCATCTCCGCTACAGATCAACGCCACCTGCTTTCCTTTCCCTGCCTCCTGAAAACATAGTCTGCATCGTTTTTCTTCCTGACGCATGGGTGTGGACATTCTCTCTTTCCCTGCGAACCTCTCTCCCAGAAGATCCATATAGACCGTGTATCCAATGATGACATCGGACTGTTCTAATGCCTGGAGAGCCTGGCGCGTCATCATATCTTCCCTTCCCGGCCCCATTCCAACAATAAAAATTTTATGTTTCATCAAAGGTTACTCTCCATTTTCTTTTCGCGATTGCCATGGTCATGCCTTCTTTTGCATGCTTTCCATATATCAGTTTCCCGCCTGGTCCCGCTGCCTTTAATGCCGCCCTTTCACACACATTGTCAACACCGGTTATCTGCTCTACAAATTCAGAAGGACAAACCTGCTCCCGGACATCGTTCAGTTCTTCCGCCGTATAGGTGAGAAATGGGATTCTCTTCTTTCTGCTCCATGAGAGAAATCCCTCTTCCCTGCTCTTTAAATCAATGGAGGCCAGGGCGTCTACCTGCCCAATCAAAATTCCTGTTTCCTCCAGGGCCTGTCGGATATAGGCCTCTATTTTTTCTGCCTCTTTTCCTTTACGGCATCCCATACCTATGACATATTCTCTTGGCATTAACACAAGAGATGCGTCCCATGCTTCTTTCTCAGCGGTCACCACAACATCAACAGATTGATGCGGCGGATACTCTGCCAGGGTTATCTCCCTGGGAATCTGCAACTCTTTTGAAAGCGGCGTCTCTTCTTTAAAATATCCGCTCCCCTCCAAAGCCTTCTCCTCTGAAACATCAGGCACTCCCCGAATCCCTGATTTCTCAAGATGCCCTGGTTCTATGGATATGGTAATGCTCTCCCCTGCCAGCACCTTAGAAGAAACCTTTGCAATTCCTTCCCTGTTGACGATGAAAAGCTTATTTTTTTTCGCAAACAGATCTACTGCAAATGTCCTGTGAATATCTGTGGCTGTCGTGATAACCGGCAGCGCTTTCATTCTCTTCCCGATAAATTCGGCCAGTTCATTGGCCCCTCCCATATGACCGGATAAAATGGGGATCACATACTGTCCGTTTTCATCCATCACAAGAACCGGACTGTCATAAAGCTTATCTGCAAGAAAAGGCGCAACAGAGCGGACCGCAATCCCGCATGCACCAATAAAAACAAGCCCATTTCTTTCCTCCATCTGCCGCCCCGTCCACTGCTTTAGATCCTCCTCCAAATATGAGGCCATTCCCTCACCCCGGATTCTGCTGCATCTGGTGTAAAGCCGAACCTCTGTCTCTTTAAGCTGTTTGGCCAATCTTTCGGATAACTTCTCGCCTTTTATTGTAAAGCTGATTACACTTATTCTCATGTAGTTTTACCTGTCCGATATTCTGTGGAAAAGTCTGCTGCATACAATCTGGATTTCTCATAATCCCTGCATCCTATTACGTCTCCTACCAAAACCAGGGCTGTCTTTGTAATATGATGCTGAACTGCCGTATCATAAAGGGTTTCTACCATACAGATATAAACCTCCTCTTCCGGCCAGGTCGCCTTATATACCAATGCGGCCGGCGTCTTCCCGGAATATCCTCCGGCCATCAGACGACTGCTTAATTCCCTCAGCATCCCTGTACTTAAGTATATCGCCATGGACGCCTGATGGGCTGCAAAGCTTTCAATGCTTTCTTTCTCCGGTACTTTGGTTTTCCCCTCCATTCTGGTGATAATCAGGGATTGAGATATACCTGGCAGCGTATACTCCAGATTCAGGGACGCTGCCGCACCAAAGCATGCACTGACTCCCGGACAGCTTTCATAGGGAATCCTCAGTCTGTCCAGCTCGTCCATCTGTTCTCTCACTGCCCCGTAGATACTTGGCTCCCCGGTATGCAGCCTGACTGTCATCTTCCCCGTTCTCTCCCCTTCCTTCATCACATCCAGCACTTCCTCCAGAGTCATTTTTGCACTGTTATACTTTCTGGCTGTTTCTTTCCCATAGTCCAATACCTGAGGGTTTACCAGAGAGCCTGCATAAATAATAATATCCGCTTGTTCCAGCAGCCGCATACCCCGGACCGTAATCAAATCTGCTGCGCCGCTTCCTGCGCCAACAAAGTAAACCATTCTTTTGCCCCCTTACTCTTTGCCAGTTCTCCAAATTCATTGGTGTACAGAATACACTCTATCTGCAGCTTTTCCTTTCCCCGTTTTTCCAGATAGTAACAGATTCTTTTCACCGCATAGTCCATCACAAGTGTCAGCTTTTTGCTGTCTGCCAGAATGCGAATCGCCTCTTCTGTCACAGCACATTCCATAATCCGGCGGGCCTCATGGGCCTGTGCCCCTTCCCGAACCGCAAAGGCTGCCAAAAGTTCCATTCTGCAGTCTGCCTCTCTGGAATGTGTATTCATAATACCGCCTGCTACTTTAATCATCTTTCCTACATGACCGGCCAGAAGCAATCGCTTAAATCCCATGGATGCCGCCATATCAATGGTTTCTCCGATAAAGTTGCTGCATTTTACACTTCTATCCAGATCATAGCCATAGGCCTTCTTCATAAAATCAATTCCGTAGTTTCCCGGAGACACCACAACATAATCGTATCCTTCTGCTCTTCTCTGATTTAATTCTACCTTAATGGTATCCAGTATGGCCTGGCTGCTCATAGGCTCTACGATTCCGCTGGTACCTAATATAGAAATTCCGCCTGTGATCCCCAGCCTGGGATTGTAAGTCTGCGCCGCCACCTTCAGGCCCTCCGGCGCGTAAATCAGGACTTTTAAACCGCCCTTATAATCGGTCAGCCGGCAAACCTGTCTTACCTCCTGTTCAATCATTTCCCGGGGCACATGATTGATTGCCGCATTCCCTACAGGCTGGTCCAGACCAGGTTTCGTCACTCTTCCGATCCCTAAGCCTCCGTCAATCTCTATTGTCTGATTCCTGATAGAAGAACCATACGAAACCTCTGCATAAATCAGCACCCCCGTAGTGACATCCGGGTCGTCCCCTCCGTCTTTCTCCACTGCGCAGCTGACCTTTTCCTCCCTGCGCCGGATATCCAAAAGACGGGCTCTATAGGGAATTTTCTTTGGCGTCTCTATGGTAATCTCTTCTTTTTGTTTTCCTGTAAGCAGCATATAGGCCGCGGCCTTCGCCGCAGCCGCAGCACAGCTTCCTGTGGTAAAACCATATCGCATCATTGAGTCATGCCTTTCTCTAACGGTTTTTCAGTGTTTCATACAGGAGTGCATTACATATGGCCGCTGCAATATTGCTTCCTCCTTTTCTTCCCCGGTTCACAATATAAGGAATCTTTGTCCTCATAATCAGTTCCTTAGACGCCTCCACATTTACAAATCCTACCGGTACCCCTATGATAAATGCCGGATGGTATTGATCCTCTTCCACCATTCTATAGAGCTGGAGCAGCGCGGTCGGTGCATTTCCCACGGCAAAGATAACTGGCTTCTCGATGATTCGTGCCTTTTCCATGCTGATGGCAGCGCGAGTGAACCCCCGCTCTTCTGCCGCCTGTGCCACATCCTCATCTGCCATGAAGCAATGGGCCTGCCCGCCCAGCCTGGCCAGAGCTTTTTTATTGATTCCTGCCAATGCCATATTGGTGTCTGTCACAATGTCTGCCCCATTTATCAGAAGCTGCCTGGCAATTGCGGGGGCATCCTCAGAATAAGCCATGGTTTCTGCATACTCAAAGTCTGCACTTGTATGGATAACCCTCTTTGTGACCGGTTCCTGATCCGTCGGCAATTCTATATTCCTCTTTAAAAGCTCTTCTGAAATGATTTCAAAGCTTCTCTTCTCGATTTCCTGTGGCAGGAAATACTCTATTTTGAGTTCTCTTTCCAATTGATTTCTCCAATCATTTTTAATAACATTTCATTCTCTTTTCTGGTTTTTACTGCGATCCGATAAAACCCTTCTCCCAGTCCCCGAAAATTTTTACAGTCCCGAATCAGAATCCCTCTCTCAAGCAGATATTCATAGACGGGCATCTCACTGTACACCAAAATAAAATTTGTTTCACTTGGAAAAACTTTCAGGCCTGCCTGTTTAAGACCTTCTTCTAAAAAGCTTCTCTCTGTTTTTACATAAGCAGCGGTTTTCCTGACAAAACCTCCCAGTTCTGCACACACGCATCCTGCCGCCTGAGCAAAGCAGGAAAGATTCCATTCCGGAAGCTGCCTTCTGATCCTTTCCATCAACGCAGGATTGCTGCACACCAGATATCCCAGCCGGACTCCGGGTATGGAAAATATTTTTGTGAAAGCTCTTACAACCACTAAATTTTCAAAGTCACTGATTTCCGGAATCATAGAAATGTCATTTTCACAGAATTCAACAAAACATTCGTCCAGTACCGCCAGGATTCTGTTTTTACTGCAATGGCGCAAAAGCTCTCTCACTGTCCCCCTGTCCATTACTCTTCCTGTAGGGTTATTGGGGTTTGCAAAAAATACCAGATCGATTTCTTCTGTCAATGTCTGAAAAATATCTTCTATCTTCCACTTACAATAGATAATTTCTCCTCCGCCTGCCTGTGCCGCATATTCATACCCGTAAAAAGAGGGAACCAGTATCACAGTCTTTTCTGGCCTGACTCCATGGACAATAGCCATAAAAAGTTCCGAGGCGCCATTTCCGAAAATCAGCTGTTTTTCCGGAACCTTCCAGCCGTTCGTCTCTTTAAGCATCTCACAGACTGCCCTTTTCGTCTTCTCTGCCAGTAAATCCGGATACCTGTAACAGCTTTCCACTGCCTTATGAAGAGCGGCCTCCATAGCTTCTGGCATCCCCAGAGGATTCACATTTACAGAAAAGTCCATATCTACATGGTTTCTGTAGACATCCCCGCCATGAATCCCTTCCATCACTTCCTCCATCCTCACATTCTATAATATTGTATCAGCATCATACCTGACAAGCAAAAAATTTCGCCAAGCCATGCGGTCCAATACATCAGTTTGTTTGCCCTTTTAATATCCTTCCACTCCACTTTGCGCACATGGTCTCCGATATATGGCTTCTTTATAATTTTTCCGAAATAGCTGGCATCCCCTGCCAGCCGAATTCCCAGCGCCCCTGCACACACAGCCTCTGTCTGTGCGGAATTGGGACTGGCATGTTTTCTGCTGTCCCTTTTGTATATGTACACCGCCCTTTTTCCGGAAAACTCTTTTCCTCCCAGAAAAGCCGCCGCAATCATCAGCCAGGCACTGATTCTCGCGGGAATATAATTTACAAAATCATCCAGCTTCGCTGCCGCTCTTCCAAAGTAAAGGTACTTCTCGTTTTTATATCCCACCATGGAATCCATGGTATTTACCGCCTTATACAAGAATCCCAGCACCGGCCCTCCAAGGGCGGTGTAAATCATAGGCGCAATCACCCCATCCGAAGTATTCTCCGCCACAGTCTCAATCGCCGCTCTGGCAATTCCTTCTTCATCCAGCACAGCCGTGTCCCTGCCCACAATCATAGAAACCGCCTGCCTGGCCCCGTCGGTCCGTCCCTCTTTCAGCGCTCTGTACACCTTCATGCTTTCCACCTGAAGACATCTGGCTGCCAGAATCTGATAAGTCATAATCAGCTCCACCGTCATTCCAACCAACGGATGAATCCAATACCCGACTGCCCAGATGCTAAAAGCCGCTGCCGATGTTCCTCCAAGCACCAGCCCTGTCATTCCTGCTCCCAGATAAAATTTCTTTTTATTACTGTAATTCTGTTTCAAAACCCTTTTCTCAATCCCTGCAGTCATCCTTCCTATCAGTCTGACAGGGTGAGGCAGCACATAAGGATCCCCTAAAATCAAATCCAGCAAAAAACCTCCAAAAAATGCAGCCATATGATATCTCATCCTCTGGCCTCCCTTTCCCGGCAATCCTCACTTAATCCTCTGTCCAATCCCGCAGAACACCCGTTCCACACTCTCCGCCCTTTTTGCAATCTCCACAAGCATTCTCCCCAGCCGCTCCCGATACTCCCTCTCCCCGGCCTCCAAAGGCACAATCCCATTCCCAATCTCATCACTGATCAAAATACAATCCGTCCATCTCTCAATCATCGTTTCCAGTTCCCTCTCCGGATTTCCCCCGGCCAGAATCCGCTCTTTCACCCAACTGTGAAGGTGGTTAAATACCACCGTCTTATTCGTTCCCTCTGGCATCTCACTGCTCACGACCTGTCCTTCATCTAAACGATAGGTTCGAAGCACATAGCTTAGTTTCCCCTGTGCATATCCACCGATTACCAGTCTCATTTTTGTCTATTCCTTTCCAATATCATCCCCTTGTGTCTTAGACGAATAAAAGATTCAGCCCTGCGGCGGCTGCCGTCACAGCCCCTTCACAAATCACTACAAACCATCCTGCCGTATCCCCCGTAATTCCTCCCAATTCCTTCTTACATTTCCAATAATACCAGCCAAACACTGCCAGCGCTGTTAAAACAATCCCGCCTGCTATATACATATCTACCATCAACATCCCTCCAACACACACCACTGCCTGGAGAATTAATACCCATTTCACCCTCCTCTTCTGGGCTCCGTCTGCAAACGCATACAGCATCCCCTCCTTCTTCGCCGAGGGAAAACAAACCACCCCAATCCCGCTGAAACACCGTGCCAGAAAAAAAAACATACACACAATCCCCAGACATTTCTCATCCCTTATCTCCGAAAAAGCCCCAACATAAATCAACCCGTAAACCGCCAGCATAATCACCGCAAACGCCCCAATATGAGCATCCTTCAAAATCTCCAGCTTCCTCTCCCTTGGCTGATAGGAACGAAATGCATCCATGGTATCCATAAATCCATCCACATGAAATCCGCCTGTAATCACTAAAGGAATTGCCGCCGTAATCGCTACCCGGCACAAATCCCCTACCCCAAGATGCCAGCATCCCCGATTCCACAGATAAACACATCCCCCAATCACCGCTCCAATCCACGGAAAAAAGCAGAGCATATATTTCATATCCTCCGCTTCCCACTGAAACTGAGGGACCGGAATCTTGGAATAAACAGAAAATGCTATCACAATTCCCTTAACAATATGCATAATCCTTCCCCTTCAAAACCATCGGAATCCCAACAACCACTTCCACCACCTGGTCTGCTTCCTGTGCAAGTCTTCCATTTATTTTCCCCATAGCCCTGATGTACGCCGCCGTCCCTTCATCATAGCTTCTTCCGTCTTCAAACACATTGTTGCTGACCACCACCAGATGAAGAAGCTCCTTTTTCAATCTCACAATCCCTTTTACAATCTTCTCCTCCACAACTGCCTCCGGCACTGTACCGGTCTCTGAAAACATTTCGTTGGCCGTAAGGTTTGACACACATTCCAGCATAGCTGTCTTTTCTCCATGCGCCATCTTCCCAAGGGCATCTTCAATATTCACTGCCTGTTCTATGGTGTCAAATCCTTTCCCGCTCCGCTGCTGCCTATGCCTGTCAACCCTCCTCTGGTCTTCTCCATCATAAACCTGCATGGCTGCCAGATAGTATTTCTTTTTTCCTCCGGAAATAGAACAGATCCTCTCCTCCCCATAAGCAGACTTGCCGCTTCCGCTTCCGCCGATTACAAGCACCATCATCACTGAAACCTCTCATATTGTTCAATCTTCATGTCTGAAAATGTAACCCCGTCCCCATAAATGCAAAGAGCCATGTCCAAAAGAGAAAACATCATCACTGCCCCTGTTCCCTCTCCCAGTGCCATTGCCCCATGTATGACCGGTGTAAACCCCAGCCTGTTTAAAAGCTTTTCCACCGCAGGCTCCTTTCCCTTATGGGAAGGAATCAGATACGCTTTCACTCCTGGTACCATCTGTTCTGCCGCCAGAGCCGCTGCCAAAGAAATCACACCATCCAATACCACAGGTACATGATACAGCGCCCCTCCGATACAGACTCCCACCAGCCCTGCCAAATCCAGTCCCCCCACAGTCCTTAAAATCTGAAAGGCATCTCCCTTCCTCAAATCATATTTATCTATAGCCTCCTTCACAATCTGCTGTTTGTGAATCAACTTTTCATCGCTGAGTCCTGCCCCTCTTCCGGTAACCTCTGCGACATCACAGTCAAGAAAAGCAACCGTCATGGCACTGCTTGTTGTGGTGTTGCCGATTCCCATTTCCCCTGTCGCAAGAATCTTGTATCCTTTTTCCTTGCAGGCAGACACGATCTCAATTCCTGTAAAAATTGCCTGGGCTGTCTCCTCCTCTGTCATTGCCGGTTCAATGTTAAAATTGCGGGTTCCCATCCGAATCTTCCGCTGCAACACCCCAGGCACCTGTTCTTCACAGTTCACCCCTATATCCACCGGAATCGTATCAACACCGATGGCTTTTGCCATTTTTCCTACGGAAGATTGCTGAATCGCCATATTTTTCATAACCGTAAATGTAACCTCCTGGCCTGTCTGGCTGATCCCCTCCTCCACGATTCCATTGTCCGCACACATAATGATAACGGCTCTCTTCGATATATCTATCTGCTCTGTTCCCTGAATGGCACCTATCTGCGCAGTCAGGGTTTCAAAATATCCCATTCCGTCTAAAGGCTTGGCTATGCTGTCCCAATTTCTTACAATCTGCCTGTAAACAACCGGACTGGGGGACTGTATCTTCAAACTTTTAACAGCTTCCCATGTTTTATTATTCCAGATGGGCTTCTCTAAGCATTCCATACACATCCTCCATATTCAAATGCTGTCTCAATGTATCTGCCAGCTTATCATACTGTTTTTCTTTAAAACTCTGGTAATCCTCCATGCCCCCGCTTTCCAGCTTGATTCCTTTTTTCTCTGCCAGTATATCTATGACCGTAGCTGCCATATCCCCTCTGTCAAAGATTCCATGAATGTAGGTGCCATATACATTTGGATTTTCATCCCATACAACCGGCCGCTGCCACCGCTCTTCCATCTCTCCGCCATTGCCTGCTGCCTGGCCCCCGAAGCTGCATCCTGTGAATAAAGTCCGCCCCATATGTATCTCATACCCTCTGTATTTAAGCCCGGAGAGATGAGAAAAAATTCCCTCCAGAGCCGGAAGTACTCCTTCTGTCTGGCAGCGAATCTTATTTTTCTTAAGCTGTGTCGCCACAGGAAGCAGTTCCATCCCACGGATGCTGCCTCCCTCCTCCACCCCTTCCGGATCACTGACAGACTCTCCCAACATCTGATAACCTCCGCAGATCCCCCACACCGGAATGTTCCGGGCCAATTTTTTAACAGCCGCCTCCAGCCCGTTCTGACGCATCCACTTTAAGTCTTCCATAGTATTTTTACTTCCCGGGAGAAATAGAATATCCGGACAGTGCAGTTCCGACACAGAAGTAATATAGCGAACCGATACCTGAGGCAGCTGTTCAAATACGTTAAAATCCGTAAAATTGGAAATCCTCGGATAACGAATCACTCCTATGTCAATAAGTCCTTCTTCTCTTCTGTCAAAGCGCTCAGCCAGGCTGTCCTCGTCCTCCAAAGCCAGTTCCATATAGGGAATCACACCAAGCACCGGAACCTTCCCTCTCTCCTCCAACATTGCGGTTCCAGGAGTAAAGATAGACTTATCCCCGCGAAATTTATTGACAATCAGCCCTTTGACCCGTCTCCTCTCCTCTTCCTCAAGCAGCATTAACGTTCCCAAAAGCTGCGCAAACACACCGCCCCGGTCAATATCTCCCACCAAAAGTACCGGCGCATCCACCATCCGGGCAAGTCCCATATTGACGATATCTCTTTCTTTCAGGTTAATCTCCGCCGGACTTCCGGCTCCTTCTATAACAATAATATCCGCATAATGTTCCAGTTTCCGGAATGCCTTTTTAATCTCCGGAATCAAACGTTCTTTATACGGAAAATATTCTCGGGCGCTTAAGTTTGCCACTACCTCTCCGTTTACAATCACCTGGGAACCTACATGGCTGGTGGGCTTTAAAAGAATCGGATTCATGCACACCATTGGCTTTATGCCGGCTGCCTCCGCCTGCATCACCTGTGCACGCCCCATCTCCAGCCCTTCCTCTGTAATAAAAGAATTTAACGCCATGTTCTGTGATTTAAACGGAGCGACTCTGTAACCGTCCTGCCTCATAATCCTGCACAGCCCGGCCGCCAGAAGACTCTTTCCCACATTTGACATGGTTCCCTGAACCATAATTACTTTTGACATAGTAAACCTGTTCCTTCTGCAATTCGTTCCAAGTATCTTTTCCCATCCATAAGCGCTGTCTTTAAATGTTCTGCATAAATCCTCCGGATTGCATCAATCTGCCCCAGCCCTTTCAAAATACATTCCACCTTATAGCCTTCCCTTTGAAGAACCGACTTCCAGGAATCCTCTTCCTCGCCTGCCATGTCATGATTGGCATGGTCGCCGGCTACAACCATAAGAGGCTGCAGCACCACCTTTTCGTAACCGCCCTTTTCTTTTAACAGGGCAATCACATCCCCTAACTCAGGCGCTGCCTCCACAGTCGCAATGTAATAATTCTCAAATCCATTCTCGGCCAGCGTCTTCTGCATCTTTTCATATACACCATTGGAAGCAGCCTCTGTTCCATGGCCCATAAAACAGATGGCCGTCTTTCCGTCATCATAGGAAGCAGTCTGTGCCGCGATTGCCCTGGCAACTGCCTGGAAATCTTCATCACTGGTCAGCAACGGAGCCCCCACTGTAATCTTATCAAATTTATCCACATTCTCAGACAGTTCCGCTAAAACATCATGATACTCATAGCCATCCATCAGATGGGTTGGCTGTACAACCAGTTCACTTACCCCGTCTTTTACCGCACGATTCACTGCCTCAGCCACATTATCAATTTTCAGATGATCCCGCTCCTTTAACTTATTGATAATGACCTGACTGGTAAAAGCCCTGTACACCTTATAGCCTGAAAATGTTTCCTCAATCGTCCTTTCAATCGCTCCGATCGTTGCCTCCCTGGTATCATTGTAGCTGGTTCCAAAACTGACTACCAGAATAGCCGTCTTCTTTCTCCGTTGATTTTCCATGATCTATGATTTCCCTTTCTTTAAGAAAATAAGAAAACGACTGTTCCTGCCAAAATCTCCATATAAAAAAGAAAACCCTCTCCTGGCGGCAAAGGGTTTATATGAAGAAACACGTCTGTGTTCCCGCACGTACAACCAGTTACTCGTGGTTTGAAACAATCGTTTCCGTACGACAATAAGGCAGGTCTCCCGGCTTAAAGATCAATGCCTTGGCCATCTTCCCGGTTTCCCAGTGATCTATCTGCTTTGGCTCCCTAATTACGGTGACGAGTTCGTACAGGAATTACACCTGTTTCCCTTTTCATCAGAATCCATCTTCATGGAAATGAATCTGACACCTTATTGCTGGATATTTAATTTGTATTACTATAACATATCTTTTTTGTGAGTTCAATCCTTTCCTCACGAAAACAATTTATGAACTTCTTCATTAAGTGCTTTCTCTAACAGTATAATGTTTGCCTTTCCTGATGTTTCTCTCATCTTATGATGAATATTTTTAGATATTTCAGCAATCTTTCTATGTATTGGATTTTTCTTGTCATATTTAGCAATAGCTATATACTTTAATACATCAACTCCCCTATTGGTCGAAATTGCATAACCATCTACAACTTCTATAACACTGGGAGAATTAATAATTCCACATACATAATAAGCTTCCATTTCATCATAAACATCCAACATAAGAACCTTTGAATCAACAACAATAGGCTTATCCTCCGTAAAAAGATCAAGGTCAGCATCCGGAACAGACTTCAAATAAGTAGAAACTACAACTGCAGACATACTTCCAGTCTGTTCCTTCCATAATACCTTATAAGGAGAATATGTATATGCTCCGACATTGTCCAATCTATAAAACGGCTGTGTCTCCGGATTAAAAAATTTGCCATTTTGTATTCTCGTGTCCAAGAGTTCATCATGGTAAAATGACAACCACTGAAATGTCTCTGGCGCTTCTCTGGCTAATATTACCTCTGGTACACCATACTTATATTCTGATGAATGCGGTACAATCATATACTCATTCGACTTAACCATCCAACGAGCAATGTTACGTCCTCCCAGCATCGGATAAATATATTTTTCTTCAACTATTCCTTTATGAATACCTTTATCAATAATATCCTGTCTTCTTTGCCTTGACATATCATTGATTATTTGTAAATATCCATCTCTCACTTTTTTGGGTTTTAGCAGAATATAAACACCTTTTGCACCTGCTGGTTCAATTCCTTTTCTTCCTTTGTATATTCTCTCTGTTTCAGGATTCACAATATTATCAGCGAAAGTCATATCTTTAAGTGTCAGCCATGCAGATTGTAAATCATTCTTATCTACCGGCTGCGCTAAACAATCGGAATATTCCACAATTTCAGATACTTGCTTCCAATCAGCATGTGAATCTATTTTACTCATTCTTCCTTTTTGAGTATAAAATCGATATTGTTCCATAGGATACTGCATAGCAGTTCCTTTTCCAAATTTTATAGCCACAGTAGGTATTGTAAACAAACTTACACCTGAGAAATCATGCACCACTTCTACATTAAACGGAACACTCTGATTATTTCTTATAATCTCAAATTTTCTAAATCCTTCTCCTCCCTTCGTTGACTTTAAAAAAGAAGCAGGAAGAAGAAATACCATGCTTCCACCTATTTTTAAATACTGGTCTACCGAAACATATGTAACAGCCATTCCAAAGTCATCATGTGTAGTTTTTTTATCATATGCATTTTTCTCGAATATTCCATAACTCTGCCATATTGTAAGCGTTCCTGCACGATAGCTTTTGCTCATGGCTTTCCAAGCGATCCAAGGAGGATTACCGACAACAAAATCAAATTTGTTTCTTATCATAACAGGGGCAAAACTATTTCTAAAAATAATAGGCCAAAAGGAGTCCTTGCTTGCACGGTGTAATACACTCAACTTTGAAAATAATGCCTTTACAATCCCGATATCCTTCTCGGTGATTACACCTTTCCCAAGAGCCAAACTCTCAAATATCTCATAAGAACCTCTATCATCTATGGATTGACTGAGAAGTTTTAAAAATTCATTCCCCTTTGAGAATGAATCAAACTTTGGGATTTCAATTTCACCAACTGTAGTTTCCAACTTAAGAGTATCATCATTTTCTTCTGTGTATACAACTGGAGCCAGTATAGAATCAGCTATAAAAACCGGTATTCCTACGGAATCTCCAAATTCTTCGTCACAATTATCAAAGAAAGCCGAAAACATTATAAGAATATAGTTTGCCTTTGCAGATACAACAGAAATAGGGTTAATATCAAACCCAACAATATTCTGTGTAATGGCAGCAATATCAGTTTTATTTAATACGCCACTTTTTTGATTGATAATACGCTTAATTGCCTGTGTTAAAAATGGCCCGGAGCCTGTAGTCGGATCAATCAAGGTTTTTCTAATATCCCCTGTATATCCTGCCATATCAAGCGCATGTTCAACAATCCAATCTGGCGAAAAATATTCACCCATCAAATGACGCATTTCCTGCGGAATTAAACCCATATATACTTCCTGTAAAATATCCTGTACATTTTCAGGTCTTAAGACAAATGTACTCAGGTCGAATTTATTCACAACTGCCAGCGTTTCATTAATCAGTTTAACATCAAAACTTGATTCAGGATCGTTTATATTGGCTGTAAAGGTAAACCACTCTAAGAAATGAGATTCGAAAAAATTGTTTACTAATTTACAGCTAGCTTCTGTATTTCCATCAAAGAGTCTGTTAATTTCATCCTTTGTAAGTTCCTGTTGAGTCGTAAACATTGGATCTACCAGCTGCGACAAGAAAGAATAAACTAATAACTTTAAAAAAATATTGAAAAAAGTCTGCATAGAAAAAAGGTATCTCTTACTGTCAATTTCGAAAACATCACTGATTCCATACATATCTCTTATCTTAGAAGACACCTCTGTAAAATCCGTTGCATCCTCATCATCACCATACATTACACCAAATACACGATTCCACTCATCATATAAAGTTTTAACCCGATTGTTGAATGTATCTTTGGCAGTATCCAGATTATCACCAAGATTATCATAAATTCTCAATATACTGTTTCGTACATAATCCTTTTTGGGATTTATCACAGCGCATAACATCTGCTTTGAAAGTGAAATCTTATCTGTCTGCTTTAAAAGCAAAGCAAGTCTTTTCATTCCCTTGGAAAAATCTTTTACTTCATATGTAAATTCAATATTTACAGCCTCATCTATATCCACCTTCACCTTACTTGTATCAGGTAAAGTTTTTTGAGTGGAAGGAATAAATCTTGCAAAAATAAATTGTTTTCCATCAAACCCAACGCCTATACCTGATAAAATTTTCTTTACGATGACATCAATTTTATCATTGACATTTATCCCCGCATTGCTTAGAATATAGTCATGCAAGCCATGGTCTGCGCTGTCTCTTCCAAATACTGCTTCTTTTATTCCTGAAACTTTATCAAAATATCCTTCTTTCTTAAATTCGAACAAAATATTCTGGAAAGTCGCATCTGTTCTTCCTCCTGCTTTCAAAATATCCTCACTGTGATATTGCCCGGCCATCTCCGGATTCAGCTCTTCTAGTAATGGTTTTATTATATCTGAATGAAAATGAATCTTTAAATCATCTTCATTATTAAAAGTATTCTTCTTAAAGTTAGTTTCTATCTCTCTTAAGTCCATAATATACCTCCACTATTTCCATTATTATACATGCTAAAAAGTTATTGGTCAATGAAGTTTTTACGTTGTTTTGTTATAGATTTATCTATTATTTACTCATTGGTCAGTAGAGAGGAGTGACTATCGAAAATAGAATAATAGTAAAAAATATGTCAAACGCAATACTAAAGACTATTCCCAATTGCTCTGATATATCAATGATAAAACACATATCAAATAATAAATTTTCTTATACTGACACCATTGGTGTCACAAGTTACTATCTAGTATATAAATCATATAATGCCTATAAAAAAGGGGTTGCAAAAATTTCCCACAGATTAATTAGATCAAATAGTTTTTTTATCGCAGAAATAATATAGCCTTTGTCCTTAAATAAAAATCCCCGTCTGACAGTCAGTATCTCATTCCTTCTGTCAAACGAGGATATAAATTGCCGAATGTGTTATGAATGTTCAAAGAGGCTGTCCGTCTCCATCTCCCATGCCTTCTTTTCTGCAGCCTCTTTCAGTTCCTCCTCTGTTTTCCCTTCTGCGTCAAACAGTACAAACCGAAAAGAAAAGTCCCCTTCTATCCACTGTGGGAAATTGGTTCCCCACATATTGTTAAACAAATTAAAATACAGTGCTGGTGATGTTTTTTTATACTTTTTCCTGAACTTATAGATTCCCGTTTCTCCGATACTGACAAGAGGGGTGTCCAGTGCTGTGACACAAAGCTTTCTTCCCTGTTCTTGCGCCGTCACAAAGTTCTCAAGACAGTACAGGGCATGGTTGCCCCTTTCTATAATATCTGTCTCCGGGTTCAGTACGTAACCGTTTTTATTTACTCCATATTCCGGATGCTCCATAGGCAGTTCCAGAACCAAAGAACCGCTTTCTGTGTATGGAGAGGCCTTTTTCCCTTTTAAATCAACGGTAATCTCCAACTGTTCTTTGGCCAGTCTCAAACTTAAGATAACCGTATCTGCATTTCCATAGGTTTCCCCATCCGTTTTATTATGAAAATACAACTTAAGTGTTTCTCCTTCTAACTCATAATGCCGAAATTCAGGGACAGCCGTAATATGGGCACATTCCGGATAAGAGTCCTTACCGTTGTCCAAAATCCCCCAATCAGAATAACGGCGAGCGGCTTTTCTTAAATATTTTGTTAAGTCTTTTATCCCGTATCTGTCATACTGATAGTAGACAGCCCCATTCCCCTGTCTTCCTTCCAGAACCATATGTCCCTTTGTCTTGTCATAGATCTCCCAAATCTGTCCTGTCTTCTCATCCAACAAGATCCGGTAATAGGCATTTTCCAGTATTCCATTCCCCTTGTGCTTCAGCAGCTCTTCCTCTTCGGATGTTTTCTCCTGCCCTGACCTTTGTCCTTCTTCCAAAGGCAGCATCTCCTCCAGTTCCCGGCAGGCCGCCCGGGCCTTTCCCGCACGGTCAGACTGCTCTCTCCAGGACTCTTCCAATTTCTTATAATCCGGCCTTTTTCTGTCATCAGCAAAAAGTTCTTCCTGATATACACGGGGTGTTTTCAGCCATGTCTTCACGTCGATTCCCCAGGTGTGCTCTCCGAAAAGCATCATCCGGTCAGCACATTTGTCCATCAGGGTCTTTGCCTTTTCCCTCTGGTCCTGACTTAGACGCGGCTCTTCTTGTTCATACCTTTTTTTCAGTTCCTTAAGCGTTCTTCTGGATGTTCTTATTGTCCTAACCTCCTGGGGATACGTTCCCACACCATGAATCCAGGTATCTGCCAGATCCTTTCTGATAACAGGAACTGCAGAAAGATCTTCCTTCTCCATCTGGCGGTAAAAATCATCCATAGTTCCGCATACCACCTCTGCCTGGGGATAGCACTTCTGAATCCGGGCTGCCATCTCTCTTATGGTTTCGGCAGACTGGGGCCCACAGTTGTCATGTGTATGCATCAATGCCATCCAAACGGAATAAGGCCAGTCCCGAGGAGCGGTTTCCTGGGAACCATAGCCTTTATTATACATGGTCAGCACTCTGCTGTTGTCCGGACCCTCCCAGAAAAACAGTTCCGGTACTTTTGGGGGGCGGATAAACTCATTGCACCCCAGATGAAGAAACTTCACTCCCTGTTCCGCCAGCAGAGGAACCAGGCCTCTTCCATGCCCCGGCACATCCGTCATCTTGGCACTGACAGGAAAAGGCTTGTTATATGTATGGGACAGCTTTCTGGCATAGGTAAATCCATACCGATATTCCTCCTGTCCACAGAAATCAAAATGGGATGTATACGGAAGGGCATGCCAGACAATCTGATTATTCTCAATCAGCTTCTCCAGCCGCTTTCTTCGTTCTGTGCTGCATCGTTCTAACATCTGTTTAAGAGGCCAGGACGGCATGGTCCACACATATTTACGGGAGCCCATCTCCGCTGTACTCTCACAGGTCTCCAGCACCTCATCCAGCATAACTGTCCCATAGTTTTCTATTACATTTTTCGAAAGATCGGTAAAGCCAATATCAAAGTGGGTTTTAAAAACCAGAATAACCTTTTTTATCACGTTCTATCCCCCTTGATGTAAAATGGATTTGTCAAAAGAGCCGGCATTTCTCCCGTGGGAACCATTTCTCTCCTTATCTCTGCCCGCAAATACTGAAATCTCTGTACTTTTTTGCTTAAACGAAATTCTGTCACCCGTTCCCCCATCTCAAACGTCTCTATCCCTTTATCCGAAATCAGCCGAATCTCATCGCCCTTCCAAAGATTCCAAAAATGAAAATGCACCTCATCCTCCGGTGAAATCACATCTCCAAAGATCCTATCCCCGGCCTCTCCCCATGCCATAGGACCATCCGGGCCATAGGTCACAAAACTGTGCCCCGCTGCCATGGCTTCTATCAAATCCGCCTCTGTCCGCGACCAGGAATAGATACAGGTACATGGAGCCGCCGGCATTCTGCCGTATCCCAGCCTGTGAAAGTCACTTCCGCCCATAACCGGAATCCGCTTTCCCTCTTTTAGCTGCTTATCCCACCAGTCCAGACACTTCCGGTTGATGGCAGGCGGCGTGGCCCCATTCCACACCTCGATCAGATCATACTTTGTATCCTCCATCCCCCATCTCCATCCGCAATTAGGGCAAAACGGGTGATTGAGAACCACCCTTGCCCCTCGCCCGCCGGCTTCTTCAAGCTTCTCTGCCATCTCTGCCCTGCTGTTGACACAGAACGGACTGTCAAAGGGGCGTTTTATCCCAAGGAGCCCCGCATGACCCTTATAGTGGGTCCACTCACACCCAGGAATCATTGTCAGCCCCTTTACTTTTGGCAGCTGCTGATTCTGAGCATAATTATTATGGTCTGTAATGATCAGATAATCCAGTCCTTCTTTTTCAGCAATCAATGCCAATTCTTCCAGATTGCAGTTTCCGTCAGATCCAATGGTGTGAAGATGAGTATCCCCTTTGTAAAGCCTTCTCTGCTTCTGGTGAAAAACCACACGATATTCTACCTTGCAGCCTTCCTCCGCAATCTTGTAGGCCCCGACAATCACACTCCATACCCCCGGTTCAATCTCAGATGGAGCAAAGCCCTGTGAACTTCCGTAAGGGCTGATGGATATATGGTTTCGGTCCGAACCGGAAGAACCGATATAGCGGTTACCCGCCCCGCAGACTGCCAGATCCACAATATTAATCTCTGTTCTTACGGTCTCTCCGTTTTCAAGATCCTTCTGTACCAATCGGGTATATGCATAGGAAAGTTCCAGTTCCTCTACATGCTCCGGAACCTGAAATTCTATAGGAAAATAAGTTCCTTCCTCTTCTTTTTTGATAAATCGTTGAAATATAAGTTCCTTTGTGTCCATCTGCTTTATCCTTTCTCAGCGCCAAGGTTCATTCCCTCTAATAAATATTGCTGTGCAAATATATAGATCAGCAACAAAGGAACCGTAGAAATAATAATTGCTGCCATAACCGCATTATCCGGTGCAAAGGAGGTTCCTGATGTAGACGCATCCGTCAGAATCATTGCCTTTAACATCAGAGGAAGTGTATATAAATTCTGCTCAGTGACCAAAGTGGCGGGAAGCATAATAGAATTCCATTTTGACACATATTCCATAAAAAATACCGTTGCCAGTCCCGGAAGAGAAATCGGCAGGTAAATGGTTCGGAAAATGTGAACCTCCCCTGCCCCGTCAATTCTTGCCGCTTCCGCCAGGGAATAGGGTACAGTCTCAAAAAAGTTTCTCATAAGAAGAATGCTGAAACCGGAAATCAATCCGTTCATAATCAGCCCTGTATAGCTGTTCAGCAGACTCAGCTGTTTATTCAGCTGATAGACGGAAATCAATGTCAAATCGCCCGGAATCATCATAGTCAGCATAACAAAGGACGTAATCGCTCCTTTAAATGGCAAATCCTTCTGAATCAAAACATAGCCTGCGAAAGAAGACAATATGACCTGTATAACCGTTGCCACAGTTGTCACAAAAAGAGAATTCAAAAACGGGCGCAGCAGCTTGGTTACTGTAAATACATACTGAAAACCATCCAGGCTGAAGGAATCCCACCAAAGTTTGATTCCACTCTGGCTTGCCGACAGTCTGGAGGAAGTTGCCACCACCAGAACATTCCACATAGGAACCGCCATAATCAGGACGATAAATACCAGGAGCAGGTACATAACAATCTTTTGAGGAACATTTAATTCATTAGCCAAATGTTTTTTCTTCTTCATCCCTGCACCTCCTAACGTCCGTCATAAGCTTCATCATATCGAAGCAATTTACGCACTATAAAGGAAATCAGCATAGTAACCACTAAAACCAGGGTGGCTGCCGCTGTTGCTGTTCCTACATTAAACTTTAAGATACCGTCATTGTAAATCAATACCAGCAGGTTCTGAACCTTATCATTGATTGACGGATTTCCCATAACAAAAATCTGGTCGAAATTTCTCAAAACCCCCATTGCGCTTAACACTGTAACAATTTTCATGGTGGGTATGATCTGAGGGATGGTAATCTTCATAATCTGCTGCCACCTGGATGCACCGTCAATCCGGGCAGACTCATAAAGAGAATTATCCAGGCTGACAATAGCTGCAAGGAACAGGGCAGCGAAATAACCTGCTCCCTTCCAGGCTCCGGTAAAAATCATAATTGGCCTTGCAAAAGCCGGTTCCGCCATGAAAACCGTTGCTCCCTGAACGCCTAACTTATTCAAGATACCGTTTACCATGCCTGTAGGAGAAAAAATAGTAATCCACAATCCGCCCACCACGGTCCATGACAGCAGGTAAGGAATATAAGTAACAGTCTGAATCAGGGATTTGAAGGTTTTCCTTTTCACCTCATTAAGAAAAACCGCTATCATTAAGCCCCACAGAAACTGGAGCAGAAACGTACCGACTCCTACTATCAGGCTGTTTTGCAAAGCCTGCCGGTACAACCTGCTTCCTGCTACCTCCTGATAATTGGCCAGTCCTACGAACTGGGAACCGCCTAACAGCTTTACCTTATGAAAGCTGTTGACAATTCCAAGAACCAGCGGGTAGTAAGAAAATACAAGAAAATAAGCGGCAATAGGCGCCAGCATCAGGTAAATTCCCCGATAGCGTTTTATCTTCCTTAAAGTGTCTCCTTTTTTCCTTGGCATGAGCAACCTCCCTTCTATACCTTACTGCTGCCTCCAAATTACTTTATCTTCTATTTCACTGTTACTACTCCACTTCTGTCACACCGCGTTCCAGCAATTCTTTACGCATACCGGCAAGCCCATCCTCTATGGACGCTTCTCCTCTGATCATCTGGATTCCCCATTTTCCGACGATTTCCTTATAATCTGCTTCGTTTGAAATCGTCATCTCAATGGATGCATAGTTACCGAGGGAAAGAGCGTCTTCCATTCCCGGATTGTAACCGAAAGGCGCCTTGAAATCTTTATAAATCGGTACTGGTGCGCCGTGGTCGTTACCGTGTGCTTTTCCGATCTCTGTCTGAGTATAAGTATCCCCATCTTTTGTGTAATCATAACCTTCCATACCTATGGACAGCAATTCACCGCCTTCCTGTGTGGCAAAATATTCCAGAACCTTCACAGCGCCTTCTACATTCTCAGCATTTGCCGGAACCGCAAAGAGGCTTGCTCCGCCTTTGCCCAGCATATAGCTTCCATCAGGTGTCTCACATCCCGGAAGAGATACTACCTGATAATCGTCTTCAGATACTCCTTCCGCCAGTGCATTGGAATTGTGAAGCCCTACCCATGCTGCCCAGTCTACACAGCAGGCATTCTTCCTGGATGCTGCCCCCATCTTTCCTCTCATATCGGAAGTGGCGTCTACGAAAGAACTGGGATCCATAAGGCCGTCATCATACAGCTTCTTAAACCACTCCCACACCGGTGCCGCTGTCTCTGTGGAAACCGGAGCATACTTCTTCCCGCTGTCATCAAGAACCACTCCTGTCTTCACCCCGACAGCTGCCATCCACGGCTGTAAGTCCCAGGCATCTTTCATAATTACTTCAAACGGGTAGAAATCAGCTTCGCTGTTATTCTCTTTCAATTTTGAAAATACCTCATAATATCCGTCCAGGGTAGGCGTGATGGATTGATAATCAATTCCTGCTGCCTTTAACATCACATTGTTCAGAGCCACTACGCGGTGGACTTCCTTCTTATTAAATCCTGCATATACTTTTCCGTCAATCGTAATATCATCCCATTCACTCTGGTCAATGTTCTGAGACAGGATCTGCGAATTTGACACATAATCTGTAATATCCATCAATGTTTCCTGGTCGATTAAATTGGCATATTCACTGGCGCCCAGGTAGATCAGATCATATTTCTCTCCGCCGCTTAGCTTCTGCATCATAACTTTAGAATAATCAGATACCGGCTTCTCTACCTCAATGTCCAATCCTGTCGCTGCTTCCAAAGCCTCCACAAAAAGCTTCATCTCTTCCTCGTCTTTTCCGCCGGTAACGTTCATCAAAATCCGAACGCTGCCGCCTGCCGCTTCTGCCTGCACGGTTGTCTCTTCCTTGGCGCCCTCTGTCTCCTGAGCTTTGTTTTCAGCTGCTGTCGAAGCTGCAGTTGTCTCCTGAGTCGTTCCTCCACCGCATGCCGTCACTGCTGTTGCTGTCAGACATAATGCAGAAATAAGTGCTGATAATCTTCTTTTTTTCATTGTAATCCTCCTTCACTGGATTGGTTTTTGCTACTTGCATTCATATCTTATATCCCCTCATGTTACATTTCTTATATTATCATATTAATTATACTTTGTAAATATATTAATTATACTTTTTACACCATTTTTACATATTCTATTCTGTATAGAAATCATTTTTTGTTATGTTTTTATAATATTTTTCGATTTTTGAAACTGCAAACTACTATTTTCTGTAAAATAAAAAAGATTCGGCTTCTTCCAACCGAACCTTCCATTTATGCAAATCTATTTTCCCTGGACAAATATACCCGGAATCAGGTAATCCTTCTGCTCCATAGCCTCTCCCTGTATCTTTTTTAACAGAATTTCCATAGCGCATCGTGCGATTTTCTCTTCATCCTGTTTTATGTGAGTCATCTGGTATTGGTCTGGGCCGATATAATTCTCATCAATACAGCATACCTCTATGCTGTCTTGCAGATACTCTTCCTCCAGAACTAAATTCGCCTGCATAGCCACGCCATACTCGGAACACACAATTCCATCCAGCTGTTTCCCATAATTCTGAAGATAACTGCGTATCAGCCTTCTATAAATATCACCGTATACCACAAAGGAATCCTGATAATTCATACACGGCATCACGCATTCCGGCTGGACAGACAGCTGATTGTCCTCCATTCCCTGATAAAATCCGCGTTTTCTCTCAATCAGCGAGGAAGTGTCTCTTTCATCCACGGTAATCAGTGCAATATTCCTTTTTCCCTTCTGATAAAGATAATCCACCAGCTGCCGTGTACATTGCTCTCCATCGCTGCGTACGGAATCCAAAGGCACTCCCTCCATGGCTTTATCAATTAATACCGTAGGAAACTCATCAATTACAAGTTTAAGGATCTCTGTATTATAATGTCTTCCGTGAACCGGCATCACCAAAAGCCCTTTCACTCCAATACTGCGGAGGTACTGTATTTTCTCTGTCTCCACATCCCTCTCCCCATAGGAAAAACATGGAAACAGGCAATACCCGGCTTTCTGTGCCTGATGATCCAGCGCATACATCAACTCCAGTCCAAAGCTGGAACTGATGTGTTCAAATATAACACCGATAGTTCCTTTCATATCTTCTCCGGCTATTCCTGGTTGTGAAGTCCTCTCTTCCTCTGCAGGCGCGGCAGTTACAAAACTTCCTTTTCCGCGGATTCTCTTAATAATCCCTTCATCCGCCAGCATACTTAACGCCTTTTTTACGGTAATCGCACTTACCTGATACTCTTCAACAAGCTCACATTCCGGCTTCAGACGCTCATCTGGCTTCAGACTCCCCTGAGAAATCTGCCTTTTTAAATCTTCATACACACTCTCATATAAAAATTTCTCTTTTTCCATGCTTCTTCTCCCTCATGGGTTATTATAAAAGATTAATGAAAGAATGTAAATCATTTTCACAAGCCACAGACAGAAAAAAGCACCGGCCCCAATGCTTCTGCGTCATCAAAACCAGTACTTTACCTGCGCCTTCAGGGACTCGAACCCTGGACAAATAGATTAAGAGTCTACTGCTCTACCAACTGAGCTAAAGGCGCATATTCTATTAAATTGTGTCTAAGTTGTGTCTTCTCTTTGACACGCTCCTTATTATATTACAAGGTTTTCTAAAAGTCAACCCTTTTCAACAAATTATTCCAAAATTATTCCGAAATTTCGAGCCACTCGGTTACTATTTACCGGAAAGCAGTGCACAGCGCCCCCACTTATAACCATTCAGACGGATC
This sequence comes from uncultured Hungatella sp., assembly GCA_910588325.1. Classification (GTDB taxonomy): domain Bacteria; phylum Bacillota; class Clostridia; order Lachnospirales; family Lachnospiraceae; genus UBA3402. Next base: position 15,783 of record CAJUPP010000003.1, on the reverse strand, counting down.
TGTACGGTTACAGTGCTGGCCGTACAACATTACACCCTCTGGATAAAACGTAATGGCAACAGGCATCCGGCCCCATCGGGAAATGTGCTTCATGGCCGGATGCGTAACCATTCACTTCTTAAAGTGCACGTTCTATCGCTTTCATCAGCCCTGCCTTATCCTGCATTCCCATAGTTCTGGCTACTACATCCTCGCCTTTCAGCACCAGAAACGTGGGAATCGACATTACATTGTATCTCATAGCCAGTTCCTGATTTTCGTCCACATTAACCTTTCCCACTTTCACCTTCCCTGCATACTCTCCGGCCAGCTCTTCCACTACTGGCCCCATCGCTTTACAGGGACCGCACCAGTCTGCGTAGAAATCCACCAGTACCGGCATATCTGCCTCGTAGACTTCCTCTTTAAAATTGTTTGTTGTCAATATTACTGCCATTATCCTTTCCTCCTTTGCTCTCCATTCCTGATCATTTCTTTTTTTGATTGGCTCCTTCTATCACCTTTTCTATCTCTTTCAGCCCCTTCTGCCACTTCAGAACCTGTCTGTTCAGTTCTATTCTGTCGCAGGTTGCCTGTTGAAGCTTTTTGACAATCGTGTCCTTTGCTGACATTCTTACCACCATTTTTTCCACATTTACCATATCTTATGCAGAAAAAATCAATTTTTTGACGCAGACACCTTTCTGGAGGCCGCTAATTTGCAGATAGGCTTTCCCTGGGCGGAAAACTTAGCCTCATACTCTGTCATCACATTCTCTTCTCCGTACTCCGAGTGATGCAGGTCAAACGTATGCCATTCAACGTTCCACCCTGCCTCAGAAACAGACTGCAGGGAATACTCAAACAAATCCTGATTGTCTGTCTTAAACTCTACAAGACCATCTGATTTCAGAATCCGGTCATATACAGCCATGAACCTGGGTGATGTAAGACGGCGTTTCGCATGTCTGTCTTTGGGCCATGGGTCAGAGAAATTCAGATAAATTTTCCATACTTCCCCCGTTCCGAAGACATCCGCCAGTCTTTGTGCATCCTCTCTCAGGAAACAAAGATTAGGAAGCTTTAATCGTTCCTGTTTCTGAATCGCCTTTAAAAGAACTGTGGAATAACGCTCTATTCCTACATAATTAATATCCGGATTTTTCTGAGCTAATTCCATAAGGAATTTCCCTTTCCCCATTCCCACTTCTATATAAATAGGATTCCTGTTGCCGAACACTTCTGCCCAATGTGTCTTTTTCTCCTCCGGAGCCTGAATCACATAGGGACTTTCTGCTATTTGTTCTTCTGAACCTGGAATATGGCGTAATCTCATATGCTTTTTGTATCCTCCGCCTTTCGTTTCTGTGCCATCGTCTACCACATTTTACCATCATAATACCCTATTTTCAAGTAAAACACTTATTCTCCCTTAATTTTCTCTTACAAGATCAAAATGTGCGTGCATAATTTGTTATAAAATAGTATAATAAAGGAAATATCTTTGTGACAGCGCAGCAAACTTAAAGTAACAAAGGAGGACATCTATGCCAGTATCAGATATAAATACCAGCTGGGAAAAAATACGCCGAAATGTAAAAGATGCTGAAATCTTAATCGGCCAGAAAAAATATAATTTATCCATGATAAAATCCCGTCAGGCCCTGGAGGGTATTGTCCTTAGCCTGTGCGACAAGGCTGCTATCGCAGAGCCTGATCTGGCATCCTCCATTGATGCATTATACAGCGCACGCTGGATTAGCAAATCTTCTTGTGAACATTATCATAAGATTCGTATGTTGGGCAATAAGGCAGTCCATGAAGGCAGCGATGATGCTTATGAGGCTAATCAGGCTTTTCACCTGATTTCTCAAGAAGCCTATACCTATTCTCATGAATACAACAACAGCCGTAAAAGCCGTCCGTCCTCTGCTGCTCCTCAGCCGCAGCCCAGAAGGCGCAGCTCCTCCGGTTCTTCGGGAAGCAATAAAAGCAGACGCAGGCGACAGCAGGAGGGGTTGCCTTTTACCTCCTATGATATTGCCCGCCTGGTGTTTTTTTCTCTTGTTGTAGTTTTGATAATCGTGCTTGTTTCTATCTTCAGACCCAAGGAAAAAGAGCAGGAGACAACAGATTCCAACGCTACCTTTCCTGAAACCACAGCGGACAATTCCTTTGTTCCTGAAACCACGCTGGCACCGGAGACCATGGCTCCTACTACTGCCGCACCGGTTTACAAGACAAATGATAATCTGAATGTCCGCTCTCAGCCCTCTACAGATGGTGAGAAGCTGGATACCATACCGGCAGGTACCGTCGTAGAATTTGTTCGGGAATATGAGAATGACAGCGAGTGGTCGGTTATTATATATAATAATGAAGAGGCATATGTTGCCAGCCGATATCTCACTGCTGAATAATATGGAACCGACGAGGATTTGACTATGAAATGGATTCACTATATACTTGGAGTCCTGTTTAGCTTCTCTTTGATTATCATTCTTTTGATTACTTCCATAGAAGCCGTTACCTACTGGACTCCGGATTATTATGAAAATGAGTATAGAAAATATGATGTTATCTCCGATGTTCATATGGAGATGGATGATCTTCTGGATGTAACCCATGAAATGATGGCCTATCTGCGTGGGAATCGGGAGGATCTGCATGTTCCTACCATCGTAGATGGACAGCCCAGAGAATTCTTCAATGACAGGGAAATTGCCCATATGGAAGATGTCCGTGAACTGTTCCTGGCAGGACTTTTGCTGAGAAGAATTTCCATAATCATTGCTGTGTTCTGCCTCGTTCTTCTCATTGTACTGAAAGCCCAGCTAGACTGGGTGCTTCCCCGCTCTGTCTGTGCAGGAACCGGATTGTTTTTTGCGGTAGTCTGTATATTAGCCGGAATTATATCCACAAATTTTACAAAATATTTTGTAATGTTCCACCATATTTTCTTTGACAATGATCTGTGGATTCTGGATCCCAGCACGGATCTGCTGATTAATATTGTTCCGGAGCCATTTTTTATGGATACTGCCGGACGGATTGCATTGACATTTGGATTAAGTATTGGATTTCTGTTTTTTGTCTGTCTTTTCCTGATTCTTATAGGCAAATTCCGCAGTTCCAAGTCCTGAACCGATTCATCAGTACATTTTCCCGGTCAATTTGTGTAATGATTGACCGGGGAATCATCTGTAACTTCATTTTTTCATATTTTCTTTGATAATTCCACCTTTACTTGTATTTTAAAATGTCATATACTATACTTTAGTATAGATTTACAGATATAAAAAAGTATGGAGACATTCACTGTGAAAAGTTTAAGAAAATTTTTATCTCTGATTTTGTCTGTATCCGTAATCTTAAGTGTATGTTCCATAACAACTTACGCTGATGTTGTGTGGCCGGAAAATGTTTCCATCCAGGCAGAAGGCGGAATTGTCATGGATGCAGATACGGGTACGGTACTATATGGAAAAAATATCCACACCACCTATTTTCCTGCCAGTATTACAAAAATCCTGACCGCTCTTATTGTGATTGAACAATGTGACTTAAACGAAATGGTTACATTTTCTCATAATGCAGTTTATAATGTGGAAGTCGGAAGCAGCAGCGCTGGATTGGACGAGGGAGATGTATTGAGCGTTCGTGACTGCCTATATGCTCTTTTGCTCAAGTCAGCCAATGAATCAGCCAATGCTCTGGCAGAACATGTGGCAGGCAGTACGGAGGCTTTTGCGGACATGATGAATCAGCGTGCCGCTTCTTTAGGATGCCAGGATTCTCATTTTGCCAACCCCAGCGGTCTAAATGATCCCAATCATTATGTTTCCGCTTACGATATGGCCCTTATCGGACAGGCCGCCCTGCACAATGAAACTTTTATGGAAATTGATTCCTCACTTTACTACGATCTACCTGTAACCAAACGCAATCCGGAAGGAGCCCGTATTTACCCTGGCCACAAGATGATTAAGAAAAATCTGGCAGAATATTATGAGGGATGTCTTGGAGGAAAAACAGGCTATACTTCTCTGGCAGGAAATACTTTGGTTACTTTTGCGAAAAAAAATGGTATGACTTTGGTTTCTGTAGTCTTAAACGGTCACCAGACTCAATATCCAGATACAAAAGCATTGCTGGATTTTGGTTTTCGAAACTTTCAGACCGTATCGGCTGCAGAATATGATACCTCCTACACTTCTATAGAGAATGACCTGACCATCGCTGGTCTGGCTACTACGGAGCTATATGGTCTGGAGATAGACCCTGACTGCAAGATAACTCTGCCTAAATCTGCTGATTTCTCATCTGTCGATTCACAGCTGTCCTACGAAATGACAAGCAGTGATCCCTCTGACGCCATTGCCCGGATCAACTATCGATGGGGAGAACGTGAAATCGGTTATTCCTACTTAAAGCTAAAAACTCTTGATCTTCAATCTGCTGACAATATCCATGGCTTTTCAGACGAGATTAATCTGAATTTGAAGCCTGCAAAAGAAGAGGTTCCCGAAGAAAGTGTTTCCCTTCAGGGTTCTTCCATGGAAAGCATTCCGGGTGAAAGTATTTCCGGAAGAAGTATCTCTGCTGAAAATGAACCCCTTACTGACTCCCCGGAATCTTCGGAGCCGCTTCCGAAAGTTCAGTCTGCTCCCTTCAGGATCCCTGCTGCCGTATGGATCGGTATCTGCGGAGCTGTTGTTGCTGTTCTTCTCACAGTACTCACGATTTTGGTCCGCTCTTACTTGAAAAAGAAAGAAGAGGAAGACCGGATGCTGCGCCGTCAGCGGCGGCTGGCGCGTCTGGAGGATGTAGGCATCACTCCGGATGAGTTTGACAGTCTGCTGGAGAGACGCCGATCTTCCTATACGGCTAAGCGTCCTCCCAAACGAAGAAAACGTCCTCTGAGACGGAGAAAAATCCGTGTATAGAGAACGTTTCATGGCTGTATCTTATTCTATTTTCGGCAAGCCGAAGAGGATTTTTTGATTTTTCTCGTGCTGCTTCTCTCCCGTCTTTTTTGGCGCTGTTCCTCTTTCTTTCGGAACACACGTTCGGCTCCGGCCTCGTCCACAGGTTTCATGGTTTTTACCACATAAAACTTTCCCTGTTCAGACCTTTTCATCCGAATTTTTCCCTGGACAAATCCATGAACCGGACATACGGCCAGGCAGAAATACTGTTTCTGGTTTAAGGAAAACCATCTCTGCTTTTTCCTCAGCATCCTTTTACAGTCTTTGCATACCATATCCGTTACCCTTTTATCCGTCAAAGCGTCTTCCTTGGCCTCGAATTCCCGGGACACATATTTGGAGTAAGTGGGAAATTCCAGATAAATCTCCTCCTCTTTCACCTGAGGAAGCTGATAATAGTCAACAGACACATAGGGCTTCCATTTGGAAAAATCCAGATTCTGCATCACTTTTCCTGTATAGTAGGCATCATCCAACGCACGATGGAAGGGCCGTTCCTCTAAAATATCAAGTTCTTCCACTGCATGATCTAAGGATGGCTTTATTTTTGTATCTCCGTTCTGCAAGGCATATAATTTTTGTACATCATAATACAGAAGAGGTCTTACAAATGGAATCTCAATCTGATAATACCCCATGTTTCTCTGCAATTCTGTCAAATCCATGGAGCCCCAGGTACAAAAGCAATAATCCTCTCCGCACCATTGAAGAAATTCCTTCATCACCTGAACAAAGGGCCGACCTTCCTGCCTTAGCTGTCCCATATCCATATGGGTCACTTCCACAATCTTATAATGCATCTGTGTATAGACCTGTGGGGTGATCAACTTGTGGAATTCCGAAATGATACGAAACTCCTCATCCATCTTCACCCCACCGATCTCAATAATCTCAAACGGTAAATGTTCTATGGTATTTTCTTTTCCCTCTGCACTTTGATTCCATTCCAAGTCAAATATAATATAGTTCTTCATAGTGAAGACATTATATCATGAATGCATGGGATTGACTAGTAGATGTTATATTATTCGTATTCTACCACATCCAGCCATTTTTCCAGAAGCTCTCTCTCTGCTGGAACTCCTTTTCCAAGTCTGGAAGCTGCAGTGATAGGCAACCATCTCTGCACATACTGTTTTGCCGTATCACTCATGTCACAAAAGATATCCATATACAGATCCGCCAGCTTCTGATCCTTTAAGGCAAATAGAAGGTATGTGGTTGCTGCATCTGCAGAGGCATTGCCCTGGGTGGCATGGGACCAGTCTAAGATGTAATATTCACCCTTTTCTGTCACCATAATATTGCTTGGGTTAAAGTCGCCGTGAAGGACTTTTGTATGTTTGGGCATGCTTGCCAGGCGGGTACACAGTTCATAACGGGTGGTGGCATTGATTGCTTTTAAATTGTGAATCTTGCCGTCCCATTTGTCCTTTAGCTTGTTTAACAGCGGGGCCTTCTTGCTGTGAACTTCCAGCTGCAGGGCAACGAAATCCCTCATATGCCTTTCGATGTTGTCCGGATCCTCATCCATAATCTCTTCCAGAGTTTTTCCTTCAATGTAGTCAGAGATGATGCACCAGTTGTTATCCTCAGTCACAGTTACGCTGTGGACTTTTGGAATGGGCAGACCGGTCTCCTCGATTCTGGCCTGATTCAGGGCTTCATTCAGCACATCTGCTTTTGGAAAGTTCTTGTCAAACACTTTCACGGCAGTATCGCCCATTTTATAGATGATTTTATGGGTCCGTGTGGCTAAAATCTTATCTGTTTTCATGTTATTCTCCCTTCTATTCTATATATACAGTTGTTCGCTCCTTCTCAGTGGAGGGCTCGCTTCACGCGGCTCCGCAGTGCACCACTTCGAATCCGCTTCTCTCCTTCTCAGTGGAGGGCATTCGCCCTATGGAATAGCCCAAACAAGAATCTGCTTATGTGCAAGCACAACGCAGCTTCTTGCTTGTTCTATTCCGCACTGCTCATTGCGTCGCCATAGTATGCCCTTAAATACATCTCCTTAATCTCACTCATAAGCGGATATCTTGGATTTGCACCTGTACACTGGTCGTCGAATGCCTGTTCCACCATATCATCCAGGGTGTCTAAGAAATATTTCTCATCCACACCGTATTCTGCAATGGTCTTCTTTACACCTACGGCAGCCTTCAGCTTTTCAATCTTGTCAATCAGTTTCTTTACGGCCTCTGCATCATCCTTTGCCTGAATACCTACGAAACGGGCGCACTCTGCGTATCTGGCCTGAGTATGAGGATACTGATACTGGGAGAAGGTACCCATCTTAGTTGGGCACTCTGCTGCGTTAAACTCCACTACTAGAGAAATCAGCAGCGCATTTGCAATACCATGAGGAAGATGATGGAACGCTCCCAGCTTATGAGCCATAGAGTGGCATACTCCCAGGAATGCATTGGCAAATGCCATGCCTGCCAGACAGGAAGCGTCGGCCATTTTCTGGCGTGCCTCTACATTACTGCCATCATTATAACAAATCGGAAGATATTCGAAAACATTTTTCATTGCTTTTAACGCTAAACCGTCGGTATAATCCGTTGCCATAACGGATGCATATGCCTCCAGAGCATGGGTAAGTACATCTACACCAGACGCACTAGTTAAGCCTTTTGGCTGGCTCATCATGTTGTCCGTATCTACAATTGCCATATTGGGCAGAAGCTGATAGTCAGCAAGCGGATATTTCACACCTGTATCCTGGTCTGTAATAACCGCAAACGGGGTTACCTCGGAACCAGTACCGGAAGAGGTAGGGATTGCGACGAAGTATGCTTTCTCACCCATCTTCGGGAAGGTATAGACTCTCTTGCGGATATCAATGAAACGCATTGCCATATCCTGGAAGTCTACTTCCGGATGCTCATACATCACCCACATAATCTTGCCTGCATCCATAGCGGAACCGCCGCCCAGAGCAATGATCACATCTGGTTTGAATGCGGTCATGGCCTTCGCGCCTTCTTTGGCATTGGCCAGGGTGGGGTCAGGCTGAACATCAGAGAAGCACTGGTATACGATCCCCATCTCATCTAATTTATCAGTAATCGGTTTGGTGTAACCATTCATGTACAGGAAAGAGTCTGTTACAATAAACGCTCTCTTCTTGTTCATCACATGTTTCAGCTCATCTAAAGCAACCGGCATACAGCCTTTCTTAAAGTAAACCTTTTCTGGTGTGCGGAACCAAAGCATATTTTCTCTCCTCTCGGCTACGGTCTTTACATTTAAAAGATGTTTTACACCTACATTCTCAGATACGGAGTTTCCGCCCCAGGAGCCACAGCCTAATGTCAGAGAAGGTGTCAGTTTAAAGTTGTAAAGATCACCGATTCCACCATGGGAGGAAGGTGTATTGATTACGATTCGGCATGTCTTCATGGCAGCTGCATGTTTTGCCATCTTCTCTGTCTCATTGGTATTGATGTACAGAGAAGCCGTATGTCCATAACCGCCGTCAGCCACCAGCCTCTCAGCCTTTGCAATGGCCTCATCAAAGGTTTTTGCCTTATACATAGCCAGCACAGGGGACAGCTTCTCATGGGCAAACTCTTCGGAGATATCCACAGACTCTACCTCACCGATCAGAATCTTCGTATTTTTCGGAACCTCCACGCCTGCCAGCTGGGCGATACGGTATGCACTCTGTCCAACAATCTTGGCATTTAGAGCGCCGTTAATTAAAATGGTTTTCCGAGTCTTATCAAGTTCCTCCGGATTCAGGAAATAGCAGCCACGAAGCGCAAACTCCTTTTTTACCTCTTCATAGACCGGCTCCATAACTGTCACAGATTGCTCGGAAGCACAGATCATGCCGTTGTCAAAGGTCTTGGAATGAATGATGGAACTTACTGCCATCTTAATATCAGCAGTGTCATCGATAATTACCGGCGTATTGCCTGCTCCTACGCCCAGTGCCGGCTTTCCGGATGAATATGCCGCATGCACCATACCCGGGCCTCCGGTAGCCAGGATCAGATCGGAACTCTTCATGACCTCCTGAGTCAGTTCCAGAGAAGGTACGTCGATCCAGCCGATAATATTTTCCGGCGCACCGGCTTTTACAGCTGCATCCAAAACAATTTTTGCCGCCGCAATAGTGCATTCTTTTGCACGGGGATGTGGGGAAATAATAATGCTATTTCTGGTCTTCAATGCCAGCAAGGTTTTGAAAATCGCCGTAGAAGTAGGATTGGTAGTGGGAATTACTGCTGCAATCAATCCAATAGGCTCTGCGATTTTCTTGATACCATAAGCCTTATCTTCCTCGATAACGCCGCAGGTCTTTGTATTTTTATATGCATTGTAGATATATTCCGCCGCATAGTTATTTTTGATAACTTTGTCCTCTACAACACCCATTCCTGTCTCGGCTACGGCCATTTTAGCAAGGGGAATTCTCTGCTGGTTAGCGGCTTTCGCTGCCTCATAAAAAATTTTGTCTACCTGTTCCTGTGTGTAGGTTGCAAAAACACTCTGTGCCTGACGCATGGCTTTCATCTTTGCCATCAGCGCATCCACACTGTCAATAATTTCCGGTACCTCAACTTGAATGTTCTCTGCCATATTGACCTCCTGAAAGAAATAATTCTTTAAACTGTGTCTTAACTTTACGTTTTTATTTTACCATTTGTTAAAAAAATATCAATTTCAATTTTTTACAAAGTTTTTGCCTTTTTACATATTTTTTTTTATATTTTATATAACCTTCTTTTTATCTCTTTCATATCGCCATATTGCTGTAGGAAATACGGCTTTTTTATAGTAAACCTGCATGCGCCCGGCGGGTGGGTTGCACCACCACCCATGAAAGTCTGGCGGGCACATTTGGCATACCTGAATTCATGCCGCCTATTCGGCTGCGGATTTTTATAGTAAACCTGCATGCGCCCGGCGGGTGGGTTGCACCACCACCCATGAAAGTCTGGCGGGCACATTTGGCATACCTGAATTCATGCCGCCTATTCGGCTGCGGACGCACCTACAGCAAGGATTCATTACTTTCACAGTATTGAATCCTACAGTTTTTCTATGCCACATACTGTCAGCACATCCCCATCTACTTTAAACTTTACATCATATCCTGCAAATGACACACCATAAACCCGCTTCGGAGCCTGAAAATAGGTAGGTCTTGGATCCTGGGCCAGCATTCCCAGAACACCCTCCCGCTTTTCTTCAGGATAAACATTTAAAAGTTCCTCCGGAAATATGACTTCTAACTTGTGTTCTTTTGTCTCTCTGGTATAGCCTTCTGAGGCCTCCATCCGGCAGTCTGTCAATGGAATATAGGGTTTGATATCATATACCGGAGTCTCATTGAGCAGATCGACACCGGCAACCCATAAAACCGGACCATCCTTCTCGCTAAATTCGATACGCTCCAACTTCACACAGGAAAGTCCGATATCATTGGGGCGAAAGGGTGATCTGGTAGCAAATACTCCCATCCGCTTCTTTCCGCCCAGTCTGGGCGGCTTTACCGTAGCTGCCCAGCGTTCCTTATGTGATTCTGAAAACTTCCACAAAATCCAGATATGTGAAAATCCATCTAGGCCCCGAAACGCCTGAGGATTATGAAATTCCGGCTCAAATACAATCTTTCCTTTCAGCGCTTCTACCAGACCGCTTTGACGGGGAATACCAAACTTACTTGGAAAATCCGTATATACATGCGCGATTATCTTCATAAAATTATCCTTTTCTGCGATTTGCTGCTTCTATATATACTAGTATAACCCACACTAATTACCGATACCTTTCACGCAGAATGAATTTTCAGTCTGCAAGGCGGCGGAGGGAGGCGATGAGGCAGCATCGCTGACAACAACGTGACAGATGTACAAAAACTCCCCTCCGGACACAAAATGCGCTCTGAAAGGGAGTTTTGGCTGTATTTTTTCATCTTAGTTGATTTCTTGATATTTTTCAATGGGATACAGATATCCATCTGTACTCAAGCTGGTATTATATACTTCACCATTAATTAAAATCTGAAATTTATCTAATTCATAATTTTCGCAGAAGGTATTTACAATGGAATAAACCATAAGTTTTTCATCAAGCCCTTCCAATGTCTGTACCTCTGTCAGGTCTAAGGTACCAATTCTTTCTCCGCTTCCTGTCTCAGACGGTTCTACACCTGGTCCTGGTTTCATCCCGCCTTCAACCTCAAGAGAAAATACTTCGACATCAGAAGGCAGAACCCCATACTCAACCAGCCATTCTACTATGATATTTTCATCCATCATTTCAACATCTATCATTTCTGTAGTCAGACCATTACCAGCCTCATTGGGATAGAATACCATAATTGTCTCCATCCTCGGTGCATTCGGATCAGGCATTCTGGCCAGAGATGGATCAATGGTAGTCTGCTCTATCATATCCGGTGTCACACCTCCTGGAAGCTCCTTGGTGGTTGTAACTGTTTCACCATCTTCAAGTGTCTCTTCTACGGTTATAGTCTCTCCTTTTCCTACATCGTTCACCTTAGTCGGCGTACATGCCGCCAGGGAAAAGACCATCACTGTTCCCAGAATACCCATCAGTAATTTTTTCATAATTGTTCTCTCCTTTAGTTCTCTTTATTCTTTTAGTTGTCCTGCCAATGGCGGAACCATTTATTTAACTTCGTCAGAGTCTCCACCAGCATCTTCAGCTCTTTTGGGCTTAACTCTTTAGAGACGCTGTCAATCATCGCCCTATGAAATTTCGCATGGTGCTCATATGCCGCCTTCCCACGCTCGGACAGGGAAATATACACGACTCGCCGATCTTCTTTGCCTCGCTCCCGAAATACATATCCCTTCTTTACAAGGCTGTTCATCGCTATAGTCAATGTTCCTACGGTCACTGACAATGTCCTGGCTATTGATGACATGTTCTTTGGCTCTCCAATACCAACCGCCTCTATGACATGCATATCATTGCTGGTTATATCCTGAAACTCCTCTGTTATAATCGCTTTCTGCTCGATGTCCATAATATCCCGAAACAGATTCACCAGCACTTCATTCAGTGTATCGTAACTATCCACTGCTACCCTCTCATCTGACGATCTTTCAAAGTTTCTTATCGATTATACATGATTTCAATTTTTCTGGCAACCACTTAATCCTTATAGTTTTCTTAACAATTGAAATATTTTGTTAAAATCAGGCTCATAATCAGACCGGAAAGCGTCGTGAGCAGGGCTCCAGGCAGGGTATATCTGGTTTTTTTTACTTTTATGGACAGAAAATAGACGCTCATGGTATAAAACACGGTTTCCGTGCAGCTGAGCATCAGGGAGGCGGTAAGCCCCAGCTTAGAATCCGGTCCATACTGCTTAAAAATATCCAGTGCCAGACCAGTGGCAGCACTGGAAGAAAATAATTTTACCAACGCCACTGGCAGAAGCCTGGATGGAAATCCTAATTTCTGTGTCCAGGGACTTAAAAAATCAGTAACGGCATCTAAAAATCCAGAGGCTCTCAGCATACCTACCGCTACCATCAGTCCTACCAGAGTGGGCATGATACCTGCCACGGTCTTCATTCCCTCCTTCGCCCCTTTTACAAAATCATCATATACCGGTCGTTTCATTAACAATGCAAAGCCTACAATATAAAAGATCGTTAACGGAATTATAAAATCTGATAAGTATAAAATAATCCTCATAGTTCCTCCCCTGCCATTCTGTACCCCGGACTTCCGCAATGAGCCAGATATCCAATCATTGTATTTTATTCACTGTCCCCCCTTTTCAATTCACACTCTTTCGGATAAAATAGTAGATATTTAAATTATCAGCGATTGGAGGAAATAACACAATGTTAAAATCCATAGATCTGCAAAGCTGGAAACCGGATCTTTCCCTGTTTCGGGAAAAAACGAAAGCTTTCTATGACGGGAAGCTGGACAAGGGCGCTTATAAAGGATTTTCTGGCTATTACGGAAGTTATGCGCAAAAGGGCGGAAAAGCCAATATGCTTCGGCTTCGTATGCCTGCCGGACAGGTGACAAAGGAAAAGCTGGCATTCACTGCCGATGCCATCAGAAAATATCAGGTTTCCCGCGTTCACCTGACCACCTGCCAGACGATTCAGCTTCATGACCTTGGCCCTGATACGGTAAGTGCAATTATGGAGAAGGCCCTTGATGCAGGGATTGTGACCCTGGGAGGCGGCGGAGATTATCCCCGCAATGTCATGTGTTCTCCTTTATCTGGTGTGGAGAAGGATGAGTATTTTGATGTCCTGCCTTGGGCTGCGGCTGCAGGAGAATATTTAATGACATTTATCAAGGCCGAAAAAATGCCTCGGAAACTAAAGGTCGGCTTTTCTAATTCAGAAAAGAATGTTACCCATGTTACTTTCCGGGATTTAGGCTTTGCCGCTCGCCCGGACGGCAGATTTGATGTATATAGTGCCGGCGGTCTGGGCAATCAGCCCAAATTCGGAGTTAAGGTGGCCGAAGCTGTTGAACCGGATAAAATCCTCTACTATATCAAAGCCATGTGGCTGACTTTCCGTGCTTACGGAAACTATGAGAACAGGGGAAAGGCGCGTACCCGCTTCATGCAGGATGCATTAGGCAGCCCTGAAGCCTATAAAAAAGCTTATCTTGAGAAACTGGATCAGGTGTTCGCATCCGGGGAAGATTTGACCATTCATCCTGATGCCACCCCTGTCTCCAAAGAAGGAGACGGCATCACAGTCGATCACCCGCGGATCATTCCTCAAAAACAGCCCGGCCTCTATACGGTCCTGTGGCATCCCATCGGAGGTATGGCTGATCCTGATGTTTTCTGCGCACTCAGCGATGCGCTGTCTCAGATTCCACAGACAGAGCTTCGCCTTGCACCAGATGAATCCGCATACATTATCAATCTTACCGGCCAAGAGAGCGAGAAGGTTCTGGAATTGACAAAAGACAGTGGAGAAACCTTATTTGAGACTTCCATAAGCTGTATCGGGGCCGCTACCTGTCAGCAGGGCCTCCGCGATTCCCAGTCCCTTCTGTCTGCCTGTGTAAAAGCAGTCCGTGCTGCCGGTATTCCGGATAAGGCACTGCCCCAAATTCATATTTCCGGCTGTCCGTCCTCTTGCGGAACCCACCAGATTGGTGCCATTGGATTCCGGGGCGCCGCGAAAAAAATCGGCGATGTTTTGCAGCCTGCCTTTACTTTGTATGTAAACGGGAATGACCGTCAGGGCAGAGAGACCATGGGACGGGAAATCGGAGTGATTTTAGAGACAAATATTCCGGATTTTCTGGTAAAGCTGGGAACCACCGTAGCAGAAAGTAAGATGGATTATGAGCGGTGGAACAAATCGGATCCTAAAGCATTGGATAGAATCGCCTCGGATTTTCTGGCATAGTACGGTCTGCGCAGCAGATGCGCAGACCTACAGCAAGAGTTCGCTCTTTAACAGTAACCCCCATGCCTGCCAGCAGGCGCCACCATGAATGAGAAGAATTCCTGTCAACCTCCGGGGGATGCACGCAAAATGCCAAAAACGGGCATTTTGGCGCGCCGTACGGTCTGCGCAGCAAGTGCGCAGACCTACAGCAAGCGTTCGATTCTTTCACAGTATAGACAGCATAACTGGCACTGTAAGGAGAGAAAACAGTGTAGACACACAGGTTCCCTGGGCCGAGAGAGAAACATCACCGCCATATTCCGAGCATAGCATGGTTACATTGGCGGCAACCGGAAGCCCCATCAGCACTGTGGCAATTTCTGTTATCATACCCGGTCCGATGATAGGCCGAAGCACTGCATAGACAATTGCAGGATACACTGCCAGTTTCAGCAGTGACATTACATACAATTCCGGTCTCATGAGAATCTCTCGGAAACGTACCTGGGCCAGCTGGGAACCGATGATAATCATTGCCAGAGGTGTGGTGACAGAGCCAAGGCTGCCTATAAGTCCGGATACCGGCGTAGGGAAATGGATATGGAGAAGTACAATCACAAAAGCCAGTATCGCCGAGATAACTCCCGGAGTACACAGATTTTTCAGCATAGTCCTCAGGCTGCCCGGCTTTCCCTGCAATGTAATGATACCAAAAGTAAAGATGTGGATATTAAAAATCATCATAAAAATCGCCACAAAAAAGCTGCTTTCCTGCCCATATACACTACTGATAATAGGAAGGCCCATGAAACCTAAATTACTGTAGTTCAGCGTTAACTGATACGTAGCACTCAGATGAAATACCTGAGTCAGTATCTTGCTGATAATTGGAAGAAGAATGAATACTCCGATTGCAATAAGCGTAACATGACGTACCATTCTAAGGTTCATCGAACTTTGGCTGACAGCAGAATTCAAAATGGTAGCCGGCAGTGTAGCTTTCAAAAGAAATCCCGAAAGCTTTGCATTGGCTGTTGCATCTAAAACTTCCGTTTTACCGCACAGATATCCTACCGCCATAAGGCCAAATAACATAAACATCGAATTCATCAATTCCGTCCCCATCGCTTCCTCCACTGTTTCTGTATGTATTATATCTTCAATACTATACTTGAAGAGGATCCATATGTCAATCAGTCTTTCTTTACTACTTCTCTCCGCTCAGATAATCATGAATCCCTCCGGTTCCTGCCTCCATGGCAAGAATAACCGCAGCTGCTCCTGTCACCGCGTCTCCTCCGGCATATACCGCTTCCTCCTGATTGTATCCCAGACAGACCTCCTCAAAATTGGCGGCTCTTACTCCGGGATCCTGTTTACGGACGTGAATTGTTAGTAAAGTGGGTTTTGCCAAAACAAGAGGAATAAAAGCTGGTATG
>CAJUPP010000002.1:67927-86789 GCA_910588325.1 uncultured Hungatella sp. | reverse complement strand
TGTTCCGCCTCATCGCCATAGAAGTAATCCAGCATGGCAGGGTCTGGCATGGCTTCGTTTCACCCCCTTTTCCCAGTCATCAGGACGAAAAAGGCATGAAAAAAAGGACACCACCGTTAGATAGCGTCCTTTATTGTGTAATCTGCTGAAAACCCATGCCTTCATAGCCGTCTGTAACTGATTTTTTTAGTAGTTTCGCTAGTTCGCTTAGAATACTCAGCTTTGTCTGATATCCCCGGGCGACAATAATATGTGCTCCTGATTCTATGGCCAGACGCACCTCCTTGACAGCGTCTACGGTCTGAATCTCCTTCATATATTCCACACATATATGCTGTTCCTCTGCAATACTGCTCGCTATTTCCAACATCTTTTTATTTGGAACCAGCAATGCAATTTTTACCATTTCTCACCTCATATCATCTGGCCTGCAGGGCATTTTACCATGGCTTTTTTGATTAATTCCCTTTGCCTTCTAAAGCCTGGGCAAGGGCCTCCTCCTGAAGCTTGTCAAATGCTGCCATACACTCATCTACCGTAGCACCGCTTAAAAGCTCACGCACAATTACGCAGGTATTTCCCCACTGTTCCACATTCATGCCTGCATTAGAACCCAGCACGTAAATGTTCTCATTGATTCTGTCATTCAGCGGTTTCAGGGCATCAATACACTCTACCTCCACATTTTTTGACGGGGATATCACTTTGTTGGTCTCAGCATACAGCTGAAGGGCCTCGTCAGAAAGGATAATATCCAGAACAGCCAATGTATCGTCCGAATGTTCAGCTCCTGCACAAACTCCATATCCGGTCATGGATACTACAGGCATATGTCCCAGCTTGCTGGGAAATCCGATGACCTGAAGATTAAAGTCAGGGTTACCATATGCGGTTTCCGAATTTGCGGCGCCCCAATATGCCATTACAATAGGCGTCTTCTGAGCCAGAAAATCAGGACCCTCTCCCTCTATGGTTTCATAAGTATAGGCAGTTTCGGCGTCGATATATTCTTTATCAATCAATTCCTTCAGAAATTCAAAGCCAGGGCGCATGTAATCGCTGTATTTTGCCTCGCCTTTATTGAGAGCTTCGATGAGAGCTTTTGTGTCGCCTCCGTTATACAACTCTGCATACGCCTGTGCAAAGACAAAGTTTTCCAGCCACCAGCGGTTGGCGCCAATGGGAGTCTCGATGCCATTTTCCTTAAATACCCTGCAGCACTCCATAAATTCTTCCGGTGTGTTAGGAAGTTCAAGATTATATTGGTCAAACATATCCTTGTTAACAAACAATCCATTGACAACGACCTCCTGGGGAATCGCCACCAGCTTGCCGTTGACCGTATTTGCGGTCTTTACAACATCCCGCAGGTTTTTTGCACTGTCAAGGACAGACAGGTCCAAAAGCCTGTCTTCCGACCCCAGCACTTGGATAGTATCCGGATTCAAAAGATATAAATCATCCATATTGTTGCGCACCCGGTCAATGGATACCTCGTCATAAGTCTTTTCCTGATAGTTCTCTGCCGTATAGGTTCTGTAGCAGACAGTTAGACCAAGTTCCTTCTCCGCCATTTCAATGGTTAAATCAAAGGCTGTTCTTGCAATATTGCTGACATTTGGCCTTGATTTTTCCATAGGCCCAAACAGATTGATAACTTTTTCCGGGTTCTCATCCTTGAGAACAAGATTCCCTCCCACATCGGTTTTGCCACTGCAGGCTGCCAATGTCAGTACTATAATACCAGTAACGCAGGCTGCCTGTAATCTGTTAACGTTTCCCTTCCTGCTCCCTTTCATTTTGTTCTCCTTTCTTAGTAAAAGGTTTTTCAGATACATATTGGCGAATCGTTTTCTTTAATATATCCATATCGATGGGTTTTGCCACATGTGCATTCATACCGGCATTTAAAGCGTCCTTTACATCTTCGGCAAACGCGTTTGCCGTCATAGCGATAATCGGTATACTCTTAGCGTCAGGACGGTCCAACTGACGGATTTTAAGGGATGCCTCATGACCGTTCATAACCGGCATCTGAACATCCATTAAAATAGCGGCAAATTCTCCTTCGACCGCCCGTTCAAACCGCTCCAATACCAGCTGTCCGTTTTCTGCTATCTCACAGGTTGCACCTTCAATATCCAGAAGCTCTGACAAAATCTCGGCGTTAACCTCATTGTCCTCTGCAACCAGGAAGTGCAGTCCGTTGAGTACGTTGTCCTCTTCGGACTCGGCTTCCATTATATCGTGATTCTGGTCCATATGCAGATTGAGAAGGGCTTCCTTGAATGTAGATACGAAGAATGGTTTGGGGAGGAACCCTACATTCTCCATAGAGGAAGCCTCTGCACATGCATCATCGCCGTCATAGGATGTAAGGAACAAAATCGGTATCGTGTCAGGAATCACCTGTCGAAGACTCCTGGCTGTCTCCACCCCATCCATATCCGGCATCCTAATGTCCAATAAGACTGCCTGATAACAAGTCTCTTTATCACCGGCCTCCGTAAGCCTGCGCAAGGCTTCCTGTCCGCTCAGGGCAGTATCCACAGATATGCCGGTATCTTTCATAAGCATCCGGATACTCTTGCAGACCTCGGCATTATTATCCACTGCCAGAATCCGGGTAATCTTGCTATCCTTCCAAAACTCCCTGTCTGCCTGTTCGCTGGGTATACGGAGCTCCAAATCAACTCTGAAAAGACTGCCTTTGTTGACTTCGCTGAAAACATCAATGGTTCCGCCCATAAGCTCTACGATATTTTTCGTAATGGCCATGCCCAGTCCGGCACCCTGCACTTTGTTGGTGGTGCTGTTCTCCGCTCTGGTAAATGCATCGAAGATGGTCTCTAAAAATTCCGGCGTCATGCCGTATCCATCATCCTCAACCTCGATTCGTATGTGCTCATATTGAGCGGAATGCTGCTTCTGTCCAATAATGCGGAACCAGATATTTCCGTTGGCAGGCGTATATTTTACGGAATTGGACAGAAGGTTAATCAAAATCTGATTGATTCTGGTCTCATCGCCTATCAGGTATTCATGGTTTATATCCATCACAGTGACGTTAAAAGTCTGCCCCTTTTCTTTCGCCATAGGACGGATAATAGCATCCACGGAGGATACCAAATCATTGAGGGTAAATTCTCCGACAGTCAGCACCATTTTTCCGCTCTCGATTTTGGAAACGTCCAAAACATCGTTAATCAGGCTCAGCAGGTGCTGGCCGGAGGAAGTAATCTTTTTCGTATATTCCCTTACTTTGGCCGGATTGTCCGCATCTTTGGCCAGCAGTGTGGTAAATCCGAGAATCGCATTCATAGGCGTGCGGATATCATGGGACATATTCGAGAGAAACGTGGTCTTGGAATTACTTGCAATCTGTGCCGCATGCAATGCTTCCGCCAGCTGCTTGTTGTGAATCTCCCTCTCCGCCTCTTGTTCCTTTCGTGTGGCTTCCTGCTGTTTCCAGCTAAGATAGTACAGGATACAACACAGGAAGAAGGCGATAAGCATGACAAGCACAACAGTAAAAATACTCTGGTTTACAGAGCGCCCCTCCTGCTGAATGGCCTCAACCGGCACATACCCGATCAGATAAAATGTCCCGTCGTTTACCGACCACATATAAATCAGAGAGTTTTTATTCCGAATGTCATGATAGAACATAATGTTGTCTGTAGCCTGGATGGCCTCATCAACCATTGTCTGAATGGAATCCTCCATAATATTGTTGGCGCGGTAAAAATCCGCCAAGTTCAGATGGCCGGCATCTCGCTCCCCCATTCCCGTAGGCTTCAAAACAAGCCTCTCGCTCTTACTGTCCATAATATACAGCATTGCATATCCGTTATAAAGATTATTGGGAAATGTTGTTTCTAAGGAATCAAAGGTATATTCAATATAAAGAGCAGCTATCTCTTTATCATCTTTCATAACCGGACATTTCATGGTATACGCCCATGTTCCCATCTCATTTAAATAGGATTGGGTAAGGGGCAGATTGCCGACCTTTTTCCCTGTGGAAAAATCCAGGCTATCTTCCGAAAATACTTCTCCTGTACTGGAAATCCCCTCTGACTCCCCCTTCAGTATGAGAGATACCTTAGATATAGTCTGGCTATTGTTATAAAAACGAATGAACTCATAGGGATCTTTGGAAACAGTAATCTCCTGGGCAATAAGTTCCTGAAATTCTGCTTCTTTAATTAAAATCGCCTCTATGGATCCCTTCACCAAATCAAGACTGTCGCTTAAATTGTTGATAGCCGAGGAAGACATCTCCGCAGAGGTCCTCCTTGCCACGGAGAATACGACTGCCGCTAAAATGCAAAAAACGAATATGATAGAAACAAACAATGAGCCCTTTTTATTTCCTTTTGGATTTCTTTTCATTGTGAACTCCGCTCCTGACACACTGATTGAAGTATTTTTCATTTTTCCTTTATTTCCTTAGTCTATTGTATCAAATTTTGCCCTGACAGGCTACATATTTTTATAATAAGCCATACGGAATAAATGCGAATCCACGATTTCAGCATCCTAAAGTGCGAATCATCGGCTGTCCCGCTCTTTACCATACTTTGGAATGCCCATGCTGCGGCATCAGATGATGTAGCTGACCTGGCTCAGTATAACATCAACAAAGTACCGGAAATCGCCGACAAGATTACCAGCATCTGCCAGGAGCCGATTTTCTTTGAGAAAATTTTGCAAAAGCTGTTTGCTGACTGTGGGCTGACGATGAACTTTGAACAATATGCTTTGGTGGACAGGCACTGCGGACTTACGGTACAACAGGCATCACCAAGGAAGTCATCTGTTATCTGAACCCTCTCCACCAGCTGATGATGAGCGGCTCCAACAAATTTCTGTAACGAATTATAAATTAATGGAATATAAAGGGCAGGGGAAATGACACAAGAAACTTTTTTGAAGGCAAGTATGTCTATTTCACGTGTGGAACTTACTGATGATCTGCTGGATGCTTCAATATCAGATGGGGAAACTCTGTTATTCTGCAGGAAAATAAGATAGAACTTTATCAGGAAATCCACCTTCTGCCAGAACAGGAGAGAGAAGCTGTATTGTATCGTATAAGTGGAGAATTATCTTTCCGAGAAATCGGGGAAATAATGGGAAAAAGTGAAAATTGGAGCAGGACTGTTTTTTTCCGCGCCAAACAAAAAATCAGAAAGGAGATCAGTAAGAATGAATGAGAAATATAACTGTAATGTGATACGGGATCTTCTTCCCGGCTACATTGACAACATTTTAAGTGACGCAGGTAACGAACTGGTGAATGATCCAAATATTGTGAATGTGATCGTTTATTATGCGGAAACAATTCCTTTTGCAAAAGATAAGACCAATTTTTCTGTTGTATAGCCGGAAGGTGAGTGCAGAGCACCTGTCACGGCGAAGATTTAAGCTAAGAAACAGCCGTCTACCTTTAGCAGAGACTATGGAACATAATGCTAAGTCTGCCCTTGCCTTATCCATATATTGCCACGAGCATATGAACCATACAAAATAATGCGTCCAATCTTTCCACCAAATAATTTCATCAGTTCCTCATATACCTCAGATGTAATATTCTTTACTCTTTCTTCCATATCTTTTTACCTCATATATTTCCTAAAATCTAATATCCATTTCTGTTTTTATAAGTATATCCCAAAAAACTTAGTTTCTCAACGATCTTTTATAAATATATTAAAGCAGAGAATCTCATCCTTTCCGCTTTCTATCCCTTCCCCTTACAATACACCACCGCCACCAGCGTACTGATAAACGTCGCCACAATCGCCGGTGCGATAATCCCCGCCGGATTCACGCTCCCGTACTGCTGCCTGTAAGCAATCATATTCACCGGTATCAACTGCAAGGAAGAAATATTCAAAATCAAAAAGGTACACATCTCATTGCTGGCAATACGCTCCCGTTTTCCAACAGTACCCCTGCCGTCACCCAAGTATGCCGGATTTCCTCTCTCCTCCTCCAACTTCGCAAGTTCCTCCATTGCCTTCAACCCCGCCGGTGTCGCCGCCCATCCCAGCCCCAGTATATTGGCTATCATATTGGTAGCAATGGATAGATTGGCCGGATGGTCCTTCGGCAAATTTGGAAACAGAAACCGGAGAATCGGGGACATCCTTTTGGCCAGCTGCTCAATGAGCCCCGCCCTCTGCCCAACCTCCAATACTCCGGTCCAAAGAGACATAACTCCCAGCATGGTAATGCAGAGGCTTACTGCGTCTCCTGCCGCATCCAAAGCCCCCTGCGTTACCTGCGCCATAGTTCCATGGAAAGCCCCCCACAGGATTCCCACCAGCATCATAAAAGCCCATAAATAGTTCAGCATAGATGTTTAATTTCCTTAAATCCTCTATAAGATACGGTTATTCCAAACTATGCGCAACTCAAAAATAAAATACCCCTCAATTCCTTCCTCATTGCATTTCCCTGCGTCCTCTGTCACACTGCCTGCAAAAGCGATAACCTTACAGCCATATATCGAGTTCCCGGTTCATACAAAAAAGGAATATTGAGAGATGCCTTCACCCAGTTCTTTTCACGGATATATGGCCGCTGGCCTCCCGTCTTTTCCATGGTTCCATAGAATGTTTCTTCTGGATATCTCCCATTGGTACACCATATATCCAACCATTCCAGGTAGTCCATGAAAATACCGCTGCAATGGGCAGCCGCCGGCATGCAGTAAAATTTAATAAACTTATCCACACAATCCTGTCCATACTTTTTCACGTACCCCTGATACTGTTGTACAATCTGCCCTGTCGCCATGATGCACATTATATCTGGTATCCAATGGCTCTCTGGGAATCGGATCCGGTCCCAAATCCATAAGACCACCCTCCAGCGCACAACACCCCTGATACTTACGAACCCCACTGGCCATGGCATAATCCAATGAAAATCCCTCTTCATAAACTTTGATAGTATTCATCTGAGCACCCGTAAGATGATACTTTTCCTTTATATGCTTCGCAAATGATTCCCTGTTCATGCGAGCATTATAGATATTGGCGATAATTCCATCTTTCACTCCATCCATCTCCAGATATTCCTCTTCTGTGCTTGATTCCGCTTTTTTGGGAATATGTACAACTTTTATCGTTTTCTTTACAGCAATTTCTCCAAAGCAAAAAATAAATCATAACATAAAGTTATTATTATCATAATACGGAAAAACAAATAGGGATTTGGTGGGAGAACAGGATTCCTCATCCTATTCTCCCACCAAATCCCTCATTACCTCTGCCACTGTCTCAATCCTCTCTGCCCGGTATGCATTGCTTCCACAGAACAGCAAAGCATGTTCCACATCTCCCACAGCAGCACGAATCAATGCATCTGTAATGCAATATGGTGTCTCGTTGGGATTGCAATGTTCCAGACACTTAAAACAGTGAGCCGGCGCAATCCGCTCTCTCTGAATTCTCTCCAAAAATGCATTTTTGATGGCCCTCCCCGGCATTCCTACCGGACTTTTCGTGATAACAATATCCTCTTTTTTTGCATCAATATATGTCTGCTTATACGCATCCGCCGCATCACATTCCTCCGTAGTAACAAATCGGGTAGCGACCTGAACTCCTGCTGCCCCCAGTTCCAGCTGATGAAGTACATCCTCACCGGTATAGATGCCTCCTGCAGTTACCACTGGAATGTTCTTACCGCATTTCTCCTCCAACTGATTGATGAAACGGATAATATTCTTAACCTCTTCCTCATAACTATCCTTTTTAAAAGTCTTATCCACATCCTCCGAATCCGCACCCAGATCTGCCAGCTGTTCCCTGGAAAATCCCAGATGTCCTCCGGCTAACGGCCCTTCAATGACCATAAAATCCGGCAGCCTGCGGTATTTTCTATCCCACATCTTACAGATAATGGAAGCGGCTTTAACAGAAGAGACTATGGGGGCCAGCTTTGTTTCTTTCCCTCCTGCCTCCGCCGCATACTTAGGCAAATCTACTGGAAGTCCTGCCCCGGATATAATCACATCCGCCCCTGCTTTCACCGCCTCTTTCACATAAAGGCCATACTGTTTAGTTGCCACCATAATGTTGAATCCTAAAACTCCTTCAGGTGCGGTCTCTCTGGCCTTTTTAAGTTCTGTTCCAATGGCCCTTAAATTCGCCTCCAGCTGATGGGACTTAAAATCCGGGTCTCTAAATCCAATCTGTGCGGTTGAAATAATTCCCATGCCGCCTTCTTTTGCCACCGCTCCCGCCAGCGAAGAAAGGCTGATTCCCACTCCCATGCCTCCCTGAATAACCGGCTTTTCTATTACAAGATTTCCTATTACCAACGGCATATTGATCTTTGTCCTTTTTTGTATAATTTCCTGACCTGACATTTTATGGTATCCCCCATTTCCACAAGGCAGGATTAAATCCCACGAAAACGTTCGTACCTCTGCCCTGCAATTTCTTCTCCTGTCATAGGCGCAAATCTCATCAAAAACTTAACTAGCCGGCTTCTTATTTCTTCTGCAACCTCCTCCATAACCTCCTGGCTGGCTGGCGCCAATTCTGGAATAACCTGGTCGATAATATGAAGTTCCAGCAAATCCTTTGCCGTCATCTTCATCACCTCTGCCGCCTGGTCCGCCTTCTTGCTGTCCTTCCACAAAATAGAGGCAAATCCTTCCGGAGACAGCACAGAATAAACTGCGTGTTCCAGCATCCACACCTCATTTGCCACCGCCATGGCAAGGGCCCCGCCGCTTCCGCCTTCACCGATAATAATAGAAAGCACCGGCACCTTCAAATCCGACATTTGAAACAGATTCCTGGCAATGGCTTCACCCTGTCCCCGTTCCTCCGCCTCGATTCCACAAAATGCACCCGGAGTATCCACAAAGCAGATAACAGGCCTTCCAAAACTTTCTGCCTGTTTCATCAGACGCATAGCCTTTCGGTACCCCTCTGGCAAAGGCATACCGAAATTCCTCTTTATATTATCTCTGGTGTTCTTTCCCTTCTGCTGTCCAATCACGGTAACAGGAATCCCATGAAATCTGGCGATGCCGCCTACAATTGCCCCGTCATCTCCAAAGCATCTGTCTCCATGGAATTCTATAAAATCATCAAAGATTGTTTCAATGTAATCCAGTGCTGTCAGACGGTCAGCTTTTCTGGAAAGCAGTACGTGATCCCAGGCTTTCTCTTTTGGCTCTTTCTCCCTGTTTCCCTCATCATTCATTTCCATATCCAACTTAACTTCCAGATAACGGTCTTTTTTTATTTCATTTTTTTCTTTTCCTTCTGTATGCAGCGCTAAAATCTGCCCAAGAATCTCTTTCATTTCCTCGCGATTCACAATCTTATCCACAAACCCGTGCTCCAGCAAAAACTCTGCCCTCTGAAACCCTGCAGGAAGTTTCTGCCCAATGGTCTGCTGAATCACTCTGGGGCCTGCAAATCCAATCAATGCCCCAGGCTCTGCCAGAATGATATCTCCCAGCATGGCAAAGCTGGCTGTCACCCCTCCAGTAGTAGGGTCTGTCAATACACTGATAAACAATTGCCCTGCCTCATGATGCCTTTTTAATGCGCCGCTGGTCTTTGCCATCTGCATAAGAGATACGCATCCCTCCTGCATTCTGGCTCCTCCGGAACAGGCAAATAGAATCACAGGCATCCTTTCCCTGGTGGCGCGTTCCACCATTCGTGTAATTTTTTCTCCTACCACATGCCCCATACTGCTCATAAGAAATCTGGCATCACAGACTCCCAGTGCTGTCTGCTGCCCGTTTATCCGGCATTTTCCGGTCACAACAGCCTCGTTCAGCTTTGTCTTTTCTCTGGCTGTTGCCACCTTTTCCTCATACTCTGGAAAATCCAGCGGATTGACAAATTCCATCTCCTGATTCCACTCTTCAAAAGTACCTGGATCCGCAATCAGTTCGATTCTTCTTAAGGCATGAACCCGAAAATAACCGCCGCATTTGGGGCAGATATAAAAATGATTCTTCACATCCTCCCCGTACACCATCTGTCCGCATTTTTTGCATTTTAGCCAAAGGCCTTTGGGTATATTCGGCTCCTGTTTTGACTTGCCCTTATACTTCGTATCAATCAGTGTGTAAGTCTTCTTAAACATATTTCTCAACATGCCATATCCTCCCGGGCCTGTTGACCCTATTGACTATTTCCTCAAGGATTCCATATCTTTACAATACTGCGAAAAATAAGTCTGAATAAAATGGGTATCCGTATCTCCCTTTTGGTACGCTTTATGACTTAAAATCTCATACTGGAAATCCAGATTCGTCTCTGTTCCCTCAATCACCAGTTCTCCCAAAGCGCTTCTCATCTTTGCCACGGCTGACTCCCTGTCACTCCCATGGACAATCAATTTCAGAAGCATGGAATCATAATTAGGCGGAATCTGATAATCATTGTAAATATGAGTGTCAACCCGCACACCGTTCCCTCCGGGTACATGGACATTGGTAATCCTTCCCGGACAGGGCATAAAATTTTTAGACGGGTTTTCGGCGTTAATCCTGCATTCAATGGCATGCCCGTGAAGTTTCACATCATCCTGCGTTATTTGAAGCGGCTCTCCCGCAGCAACCCGAATCTGTTCTTTAATTAAATCAATCCCTGTCACCATCTCTGTCACCGGATGCTCTACCTGAATCCTGGTATTCATTTCCATAAAATAAAAATGTTTGTCTTTATCAAGCAGAAATTCAATGGTGCCTGCACTTTCATATCCCACTGCTTTCGCTGCCCGGACGGCTGTCTCCCCCATTTGCCTGCGAAGTTCCGGGGAGATTGCAACAGACGGGGCTTCCTCCAACACCTTCTGATGTCTTCTCTGAATCGAACAGTCCCTCTCTCCCAGATGAATCGTATGTCCGTATTTGTCCGCCAAAATCTGGAATTCAATATGGCGGGGGTTTTCCACATATCTTTCCAGATACATGGTATCATCAGAAAATCCTTTTATGGACTCCATCTGAGCGTTCTGAAAATTCCCATCAAAATCCTCCGGGCCATAAGAAATTCTCATACCTTTTCCGCCGCCTCCCGAGGAGGCCTTAATCATCACCGGATAGCCTATAAGCTCTGCCGCCTTCTTTGCCTCTTCCACCGTATAAACCGGCTCCCTGCTTCCGGGAACCACAGGTATTCCTGCCTCTGTCATGGTCTTTCTGGCTTCCGACTTGTTGCCCATTTTATGGATAATGTCTGCAGAAGGACCAATAAAAGCAATATTACACTTTTCGCACAACTGGGCAAATTTGGCATTTTCAGAAAGAAATCCAAATCCGGGATGGATAGCCTCTGCCTTCATTGCCGTCGTAGCTGCCAATATCTGCTCCATATTCAGATAACTTTTCTCTGACGGTGCGGGTCCGATACAGATAGCCTCATCTGCAAGAAGAGTGTGAAGGCTGTCCCTGTCAGCTTCCGAATACACGGCCACTGACTGAATGCCCATTTCTCTGCATGCCCTGATAATTCGTACTGCAATCTCTCCCCGGTTGGCAATCAAAATTTTACGAAACATGGCTCCATCCCCTATCCAATCATAAATGTCAGTTCTGCTGTCACTGCAGTCTTGCCGTCCACAGTAGCTGTGGCCTTTCCCACTCCCACAGGGCCTTTCTGTTTGATAATCTCGCATTCCAGTCGAAGTTTATCTCCGGGCACTACTTTTTTCTTAAACTTCGCCTTGTCGATTCCTCCGAAATAAGCCGTTTTTCCTTTATTCTCTTCTACACTTAAGATAGCCACCGCCCCCACCTGAGCAAGCGCTTCAATCATCAAAACTCCCGGCATGACAGGCTCTTTGGGGAAATGTCCCCGAAACTGTGGCTCATCATACGTAATACATTTATATCCTACGGCCCTCTTTCCTGGCTCCAGTTCTTCTATGCAGTCAATCAGAAGAAACGGATGCCTGTGAGGAATGATTTCCTGAATTTCCGAAATTCCCAGCATACTTATTTTTATCTCCTCTCAACGGATTCTGAATAACGGCTGGCCGTACTCCACTACTTCTTCATTTTCCACAAGAATCGCTTCTACCACACCGTCATAATCACTTTCAATCTCATTCATCAATTTCATTGCTTCAATAATTCCCAAAACCTGGCCTTTTTTCACAATATCTCCAACTTTAACAAAGCATTCCGCTTCCGGGGAAGACGCGCTGTAGAAAGTTCCCACCAAAGGAGACACCACTACCTGGTCGGAACAAAAAGAAGCCTCTGCCTCCGGCTTGGCTAAAACAGCAGCCGGTTTTTCCGCAGATATTTTTACCATATTTTCTGAATATTCTTTTTTTAATGTCAGTTTTACAGTACCGTTATCTAACTTCAACTCTGTCATTCCATAGTCCGAAACTGCTTTTATGAGGGAAATCATTTCCTGAACATCCATACCGATTACCTCCTATGACTCATACTTTTTTACCAGAAGACTTGCATTATGTCCGCCGAATCCCAGCGAATTGGTGAGAGCATATCTTATGTCCGCCGCCGTTCCTTCTCCTTTTGTATAATCCAAATCACACTCTTCATCTACGATTTCCAATCCTGCCGTGGCATGAACAAAACCATGTTTTATGGTTTTTACACAGGTGATAAATTCAACTCCCCCTGCCGCTCCCAGTAAATGCCCAACCATAGATTTTGTCGAATTAATATGAACTTTATATGCATGGTCTCCAAAAGCGGCCTTAATCGCTTTTGTCTCAAATAAATCATTGTGGTGGGTACTGGTTCCGTGGGCATTAATATATTCAATATCCTCTGGTTTTACACATCCGTCTTTCATAGCCATCTCCATGGCTTTCGCGGCGCCGCTTCCATCCTCTGCCGGAGATGTAATATGGTATGCATCGCAGGTAGCCCCATACCCTGCCAATTCCGCATAAATCCTGGCCCCTCTCGCCTGTGCATGCTCCAAAGACTCCAATACCACAATTCCGGAACCCTCTCCCATAACAAATCCGTTTCTCTCTTTATCAAATGGTATGGATGCCCTGAACGGATTCTGGGATGTGCTCAGTGCAGTCAGCGCAGTAAATCCGGCTACCCCTAAAGGCGTGATGCTGGCCTCTGTCCCTCCTGCCACCATCACATCCGCCTCTCCATACTGAATAGACCGAAATGCCTCTCCAATGGAGTGTGTACCTGTGGCACAGGCTGTGACCACATTAAAACATTTTCCCTTCAGGCCAAACTGAATCGCTACGTTTCCTGCTGCCATATTGCTTATCATCATAGGCACCAAAAGGGGGTTCACCCGGCCCGGCCCCTTTTCAAGAAGCTTTTTATGCTCCCGTTCCATAGATTGCAGGCTTCCAATACCGGAACCTACACAGACTCCGACCCGAAAAGGGTCTTCCCTTTCCATGGAAATGCCGGAATCCTCCAGGGCTTCCTTAGCTGCTGCAACTGCAAACTGAGAAAACCGTTCCATACGTCTGGATGTCTTTACATCCATGTATTGCTTGGGATCAAACTCCTTTACCTCTGCTGCCAGCTTTACTTTATAATCCGTGGTATCGAAACAGGTAATCTGCCCGATGCCAACCTTCTTTTCCTTTAAACTATTCCAGAATGACTCCACATCATTTCCTATAGGAGTGATGGCCCCCATACCGGTCACAACTACTCTGTTTTTCATATCCGTCTTTTTGTCCTTTCAAAAAATAGTAAATGCTTCTCAATTACATAGCCATACCACCGTCTACGCAGAGAACCTGCCCTGTAATATATCCTGCTTCTTCTGATGCCAGAAATGCCACCGCATAAGCCACATCCTTTGTCTCTCCAAAAGTCTTCAAAGGAATCTGAGCCGTTACCCCTTCCTTCACAGAATCAGAAAGTTTTTCTGTCATATCCGTTTTAATAAATCCAGGGGCAACTGCATTTACCGTAATTCCCCGGCTGGCTAACTCCCTGGCCGCTGATTTCGTCATGCCAATAATTCCTGCCTTGGATGCGGAGTAATTCACCTGCCCTGCATTTCCAAGTACTCCGGAAACAGACGATATGTTGATGATTCTGCCGCTTCTCTGTTTCACCATCTGCCGTGCCACATGGCGGATACAGTGAAAAGCTCCTTTTAAGTTGGTATTCACCACAGCATCAAAATCTTCTTCTGTCATTTTCATCAGTAATCCATCCCTGGTAATTCCCGCATTATTTACCAGAATATCCACTCTCTGATATTTCTTCACCACATAATCCATCATTTCTGCGGCCTTTTTATAATCTGAAACATCACACTGTACAGCCTCTGCCCTGCCTCCTGCTGTCTCTATTTCCCCTACGGTTTCCTCTGCCTTTTCTGCAGAACCACAAAAATTGACAATTACTATGGCTCCCTGTAAAGCCAGTGTCCTGGCAATCTCTTTCCCAATGCCGCGGCTGGCCCCTGTTACAACTGCAACCTTATCTGTCAACATGTTTTTGCCTCTCCCTCTTATATCAGCTTAAAATTTCGTAACAGTTCAGAAAACCCTGAACTGTTACAGCATTCGGCCATTTAGAATCTCCTACGGCGATAGGCCGTATGCCCACGGCCACTACGTTTTCGTACGATCAGTGCGCAGACCTATCAAAACTGTTGCAAAATCTCTCCAAATCCTCTATTTTTTCTATGTTCAATGTCTTTACATCCCGATTTATTTTCTTCATAAATCCGCTTAATGTCTTACCAGGGCCAATTTCAATAAACGTATCAACTCCGTTTTTCACCATCGCCTCAATACTCTGCTGCCATCTGACCGAATGGGAAACCTGTTTTTCCAAAAGCCCTTTTACTCTGTTTGCATCTGTTACATACTCTGCCGTCACATTTGCCACATAGGGAATCTTTAAGGGATGAATCTGTACACCCTCAAGGAATTTTCCAAGTTCCCTTCCTGCCTCTGTCAGCATGGGAGAGTGAAAGGGACCGCTGACATTAAGGGCTATAACCCGTTTTGCCCCTGCACTCTTTAGCTTCTCTCCTGCAAGTTCTACCGCCTCTTTTTTCCCTGAAATCACAATCTGTCCGGGACAGTTATAATTGGCAATCTGTACATCCTCCATATCCGCCAGAACATTTTCTATAACCTGGGCCTCCATACCAAGGACTGCTGACATGCCTCCGATTCCTGCCGGAACCGCCTGCTGCATCAGAATACCTCTTTTTCTCACTGCTGTAACGGCATCTTCTTCTGACATGGCTCCTGCTGCCGCCAATGCACAGTATTCGCCTAAGCTTAATCCTGCTGTCACATCAGGATGGATTCCGGTCTTCTCCATAAACACCTTCATGATGGCAATTCCCACCGTAACCATGGCTGCCTGTGTATATTCTGTCAGGTCCAGCCGTTCATTTGGCTCAAAACATAACTCTGGCACGGAAAATCCCAAAAGCTCTGATGCCTTATCAAACACATTTCTTCCCGTCTCTGTCTGCTGATAAAAATCTTTTCCCATTCCTGTAACCTGAGCTCCCTGCCCCGGAAAAATAAAAGCAATGCTCATCTCAACATCCCTCTCCCCATCAGTTCAAAAGCCTGGTCCATCATCTCGCCTATGATTTCTTTACAGGTCTGTTCCTTTGTAATCATTCCTGCAACCTGTCCTGCCATCACAGTCCCAAGGTCCACATCACCCTCCTGGACCGCCTTGCGCAAAGCTCCAAGTGTCAGATATTCCAATTCTTCAAAGGTTTTCCCTTCCTGCTCCAGCTTTACATACTCCCTTGTCATTTTATTTCTCAGACAGCGTACCGGATGTCCATGACTTCTTCCTGTTACTGCCGAGTCAATATCCTTTGCCTTGATGATTCTCTGTTTATAATTTTCATGTACGACAGCTTCCTTTGAGACTACAAAACGGGTTCCTATCTGAACTGCCTCCGCACCCAGCATAAAGGAAGCGGCAACGCCTCTGCCGTCCCCGATGCCACCGGCGGCAATCACAGGAATGGATACCGCATCCGCTACCTGTGGAACCAATGTCATGGTTGTCTGCTCTCCAATATGGCCTCCGGATTCATATCCTTCCGCCACTACGGCATCTGCCCCGTATTTCTCCATACGTCTTGCCAGGGCCACGGAAGCTACCACCGGAATCACCTTAATTCCTGCACGCTTCCACGCATCCATATATCTTTCCGGATTTCCTGCACCGGTAGTCACTACAGAAATCCCTTCTTCCACCACTACCTTAGCCACTTCCTCTGCGTAAGGACTCATCAGCATGACATTGACTCCAAACGGCTTATCCGTCAACTGTTTCGCTTTCCTTATCTCCTGCCTGACTACCTCTCCCGGTGCATTGGCCCCGCCGATTAATCCCAATCCTCCAGCCTCTGATACCGCCGCCGCCAGATGATGTTCTGCTACCCAGGCCATGCCGCCCTGAATAATAGGACAGGAAATTCCTAAAAGCTTCGTTACCCTTGTCTCCATAGCTGCCTCCTGCCTTCTGTTATTCCACACCTTTTTCTTTCAGATAGCTCATTACTTCACCGACACTTGTCAGCTTCTCCAGATCCTCTGCAGGAATCTCCACAGAATACTCATCCTCCAAAGCCATTACCAGTTCAAATAAATCCAGAGAATCTGCATTTAAATCCTCTTTAAATTTGGAATCCTCCGTTATGGAACCTTCCTCCACGCTCAACTGCTCTGCAATAATTTCTCTCATTCTTTCTAACATGACTTTTCCCCTTTTCATAAATAATTGTATTTATTTTTTACCATCGAATCAATGCGGCGCCCCATGTCAACCCTGCGCCAAACCCTGCCATCACCAGCAAATCTCCGTCTTTCAGCTTTCCTTCTCTGTTTAATTCATCTAAAAGAATCGGCACAGAACCGGCAGACGTATTCCCATATTTCTCAATATTTACGGGAACCCTTTCCATAGGAATTTTAAGTCTTTTTGCAATGGACTCCGAAATTCGATAATTAGCCTGGTGCAAAACAAAATATTTAATCTCTTCCAATTTTACATTGCTTTCTTCCAGCAGCTGCTCTATAATCTCCGGCATCTTCTTGACCGCAAATTTAAATACTTCCTGTCCATCCATAGACAGATATCCTGTTAGTGGTTCCGTACCTGTAAGAAAGTTTCCCACAGTTCTGGATTCACAGGAAAGTACATGGCCCTTTGTTCCGTCCGCACCCATAATCATATGCAGGATTCCCGGCACATCAGCAGAATTCCCAGCCTTGTTTCCGGACACTGCTTTATCTGCCTCTGATTCCACTGTCACAACAACAGCCCCCGCACCGTCTCCAAATAATACACAGGTACTTCTGTCTTTCCAATCAACCACTTTGCTCAGACAATCAACACCAATTACCAGCACATTGTTATAAAATCCGGATACGATAAAACTATATGCCGTATTCAGCGCAAAGATAAAACCAGAACAGGCCGCACTGATATCATAAGCCGCCGCATGCACCGCCCCAATCTCCCTCTGAACCTGGCAAGCACTGCTGGGAAAATGACAATCTGGAGTAGACGTAGCCAGAAGAATCAGCTGAATCTCCTCCGCCCTCACTCCCCCATTCGCAAGCGCCCTTCTTGCCGCCATTGCCGCCATTCCTGAAGTTCCAATCCCATCCGAAATCCGCCTCTGGCAGATTCCCGTCCTGCTTTTAATCCATTCATCACTGGTATCCACCATTCCGGCCAAATCCTCATTGGTAACCACACGCTCCGGCACATAAGACCCCGTCCCCACTATTTTAATTCTCATAATCAGCCGCCATTTCGTTTTGTTAATCAAATATTTTGAATTTCAAAATAATAGTATAAAGTTCTATCGAATTTGTCAAGAGGAAAATCAAAAAAAATACGAAACGAGGAAAACCAAATGTTTTATTTCATTAGACACGGCCAAACCGACTACTCAGAGCAAAACATAAAAATCTACCAGGACTTCGGAGTAAACCTGGCAAACCTATCCGAAACCGGAATCCAGCAAATCAAACAAACCGCAAAAAATCCTCGTTTAAAAGACGCAGACCTAATTCTAAGCTCCCCATACACAAGAGTCCTCCAGACAGCCGCCATTCTGTTAAAAGAACTAAATATAGAAATCAAAATAGAAACCGATTTACACGAATGGCTTGCCAATAAAACCTACCACTACGAAACCGCCAAAAAAGCCTTCAGAAAATACCCCTCCCAAACCCAAAAACCATGGGAAAACGCCCTGTCCATAAAAAACAGAGTCCTTAACGCACTTAATCGATACACCGGAGACAAATCGTCAAGGACTTTTTAATCAATTTCACAAAACATTTACAGTTTACTATGTGGACGGCTTTACTTATTGCTTTAGTTGATATAATAAAAGTGAACATCAATTTTTCTTTAGATTTCAAGAATAGAAAGGGTGGCTTTTATGAATTTAGCGAAAACCTCTGCAAATGGGCAGATTACCGTGCCGGTGGAAATCCGCCGTTTGCTTGGCCTGAAATCCGGCGACAAGATTCTGTTCTACCAAAAGCAGGACGGAGAGGTAGTTTTAAGTAATGCCTCTGCACAGGCAATCCGTAAAGCGCAGTCTGCTTTTTCGGGCGCAGCCGAAGCTATGGGGATTTCCAGTGAAGAGGATGTACAGGCTCTTGTGGATGAAGTACGCTACGGAAAGGAAAGGTAAAGATGCGGATATTGGTCGATACAAACATTCTTTTTTCCGCATTCCGGATGCCTGTGGGAATACGTTTATGCTCGGCTATTAATTGATGTGAGGCGTAGATACAAACAAGAGAACGGTTATACTGCACATCAACGTATTTATGTAACTGCTTGGAACAGAGTATTGTCCCTTGTGAAACCATATATGGG
>CAJUPP010000002.1:0-67917 GCA_910588325.1 uncultured Hungatella sp. | reverse complement strand
CATAAATTGTTTTTCTACTGCCGTTTCTCTTTTGGAAGGGTTTGTCATTTAGCCGGTCAAGCGTTTTTCTAATTGCCGGATTAAGCCCATCTATAGAATGAAAAGTTCCATTTCTGAGCATACCGATGATCTTTCTTGCGATTTTTCCCACCGCGCCCTCGACACTTGCTTTCTCTTTGGGTTTCTTTACCTGCGCCGGCATAACTGCAGCCTGGTAGTGTTCTGCATGGGTATACTGGCTGTACGGAAAAGCCGCAACAAACAGACATGCCAATTCCATATTATAGAATAAAGGCGGTGCCCAAGTTTCCTCCGGCACCGCCCCGATTAGCGTCATCCCGTTATTCAATCACCAATCACAAAATCCCTTCCGCCCCCTTCCTCACAAACACCGGAATCACATCCAACGGCGCATCCGCCGTCACCCAGCAACCCCCATCATACTCCCTCCTGCTGCCATGTTCAATCCAAATCTCCCCCTTGGGCAGATAAACACGCCGGGACCTGCAGCCCCCATACAAAATCGGCGCCACCAGCACATCCGGCCCATAAAAATACTCATCCTCCACATCCCAGCACGCAGAATCCTCCGGAAACATATAAAAAAGCGTCCTCATAACCGGAGTTCCCTTCACATGAGCCTCCCGCATAACCTCTCTCGTATACGGCCGCAGCCTCTCCCTAATCTCCAAATACTTCCTGCATATCTCATATACCTCATCCCCATAACTCCACACCTCATTGGCAGCCCCCGAACGACAGGCAGCTCCACCCGTTGTCCCCACCTGAGGCTGTCTCGGCTCCCTGTCCCCATGAAGCCGCATCACCGGGCAAAACGCCCCCCATTCAAACCATCTCGCAAAAAGCTCCCGGAACTCAGGGTCATTCGGATTCCCCCCATGGAACCCCCCGATATCCGTAGTCCACCAGGGAATCCCCGCCATCCCCATATTCAGCCCCGCCGCAAGCTGATTCCTCATACTCCCAAAACTAGACGCAATATCTCCCGACCACACAAGAGCCCCATACCTCTGGCTTCCCGCCCAGGCACAGCGAAGAAGATTCACAATATTTTTCTGCCCCTCCCTCTCCATACCCTCATAAAAAGCCCTGGCATAATCCACCGGATAAATATTCCCAATCCCAAGGTCCGTCCCCAGAAAATACCGGTAATTATCAAAATCATACACCGAATACTCCGGCTCCGCCTCATCCAGCCAGAACACCTTAATCCCCTTATCATAATAATTCCTCTTCACCTTCCCCCACACATACTCCCTGGCCCCGGGGTTCGTAGCATCAAAATGCGCCGTTGCACCAAACGCATACAGACCCACACGAATCCCCCTCTCCGTACGAATCAGATACCCCTTCTCCAACATCTCCTCATAATTTTCACACTTCTCGTGAACCGTCGGCCAGACAGAAACCATCAGCTCAATACCCATCCCTTTAAGCTCCTCCACCATAGCCTCCGGGTCCGGCCAATACACCGGGTCAAACCTCCACTCCCCCTGATTCGGCCAATGGAAAAAATCAATCACAATCAAATCAATAGGAAGATTCCTCCGCTTATACTCCCTGGCCACCTCCAAAAGCTCCTCCTGGGTCTGATACCGAAGCTTACACTGCCAGAAACCAAGCCCATACTCCGGCATCATAGGAACCCTGCCTGTAACCGCCCCATACCGTTCCACAATCTCAGCAGGCGTATCCCCAGCCACAACCCAATAATCCAGCATACAGGTAGAATACGCCTCAAAACTCATAACATTTCTTCCAAACACAGCCCGTCCCACCGCCGGATTATTCCACAAAAACCCATACCCAAGAGAAGACACCGCAAACGGCACGCTGGCCTGAGAATTCCGGTGCGCCAGCTCCAAATCCATCCCCTTCAAATCCAGAAACGGCTGCTGATACTGCCCCATCCCATAAATCCGCTCATTCCTGTCCACCGATT
Source organism: uncultured Hungatella sp. (assembly GCA_910588325.1). GTDB lineage: Bacteria > Bacillota > Clostridia > Lachnospirales > Lachnospiraceae > UBA3402. The sequence continues at coordinate 65,954 of CAJUPP010000002.1, read as the reverse complement.
CAAACCGCATGGTAAGATGATAATCCCCTCCTGGAATCGGCTTAAACTCCCGCGCCTCCACCTCCAGCGCACTGCACTTCTCATCCCTTACATCTCTCCGGTTCCTCCAATACTCCTCCAAAAGAAGCCTTCCGTCCCTGTTAAAAAACATAATCTTCCCGGCCTTTGACACCTCCGCCCGGATTTTCCCATTGACAACCCTGGCCCCCTGCTCCGTAAAACAAATCTCACAATCCGTATCTTCCCTGGCATATAAGGCCCAATCTTCCTCTGCCATTTTCCGCTCCTTCGTTCCCCGAACCCTCAGTCCATCAGGCCCCCACGGCTCAATCCAGACCTCCTCCGCATCATAATGAAATACCAACCTTCCATCCCTAATTTCCAACATACATAAAACCTCTTTCCCATCCTTCTTCAAACACCTGCATTTAAAAAATAATACCATACCGCCGTCATATGCTTACTTAACGATTACCTGCGCAATCATCTTTGAGCCCATCAGATGCCGGGAAGCTAGTATAACCCACACTAATTAACCGTACCTTTCACTGCGTTATGTAAGGCTTACACTTCTCAACAAATGTAAGTAATCCCGTCAGGATACCCACAAAACGGCCAATGATGTCCAAAATTCTCATAAAGGCCTGTCACTCCCTTCTCCGATGTACCATCCATTATATCCGACTATGAACAATATTCATAGAAAAAATATAAATAATTTCAAATCCCATCCCCGCCTCACCCCATATTCGTCAGTACATCGTTGCATTTTCCCCCTCTCCAGTCTATAATAACCATAAATCAACAGGAGGAAAAACACTATGCCAGGTTTATCTGAAAAGAAAAAACCTCCGAAAAACGATTGGAAACATACCTGAAGAAAAAAGACTGGGACGGCCTGTCCAGAGCCTACTACGATATGGAAGTCTCCGCTATGGACAGCGGATAACTGACCAAAGCAGTCCTGTGGCTTAACAGGGCAGACACCATCTGCAGCGCCAGCGACGAAGTCTGCACCAAAACAAGCAAAAACCATCAGTTCCATCGAAGACAATTCTCCCCTTGGAAGACTCTTTGACATAGACATACTCACACCCAAAGGACAGAAAATCGACCGCACAGAACTGGGACTTCCCCCACGTCGCTGCCTCATCTGCAACCGCCCCGCCAAAGAATGCGCCAGAAGCCGCACCCACACCATAGAACAACTACAGACCAAAACCACTGCCATATTATTCCAGGCCATCGAAGACCAAGATTCCTCCCACGCAGCCACACTGGCATCCAGAGCCCTTCTCTACGAAGTCTGTACCACTCCCAAGCCCGGTCTTGTAGACCGCGCTGACAACGGCAGCCACAAAGACATGGACATCTTTACCTTTATGGACAGCACAAGCACCCTGTGGCCATACTTTCAGACATGCACACGAATCGGAAGACAGACATGCCACTCCCCCGCCACACACACCTTCCAGAAACTCCGTTCCCCCGGCAGAAAAGCAGAACAAGACATGCTAACCGCCACAAAAAAAGTCAACACCCATAAAGGCGCCATTTTTACCATGGGAATTCTCTGCGCTGCCCTGGGCCGCCTTCCAAGAGAACAGTGGAGCCATACCGATACCGTATTAGACCAATGCGCCGCCCTTCTTGCCCTTATAACAGCCGCAACCGACACCAACATCATAGCAAGAAGCAGCCTCCCTGTCCAACAAGAAATCGTGGCACAGATAAAAAAACTCCTCCAGGACAATCCTTATCCCGACACACAGACCCTCTCCCGTCTCAATAAAGAGTTCACAGAAAAAAATATATCCCCAGGCGGATGCGCAGACCTGCTTGCCGTCTGCTATCTGCTTTACTTTCTGGAAAACGAAAATACAGAACCATCCATTTGACCATGTAAACATTTCGCTGAGAAAAGACCGGTCAAGAGCCATCCCTAACAATCCATAAAAGAAAGGCCCCTCCATACCCATGTCAGAATATGCCATCTCACAAGTCCGTCCCACAGACAAACAAAGCCTCGCCCAGATTGATCATCTCCTAAACCAGGAAGGAATCCGCCGGGACGCCAACCTGGATTACATCTGCGCCATGTACGATGAAAACTATCAAATCATCGCAACTGGAAGCTGCTTTACCAACACTCTCCGCTGCTTTGCTGTCAGCAAAGACCATCAAGGAAAAGGTCTTCTTAATGAAATCATCACCCACCTGATTGATATCCAGTACCAAAGAGGAAACATCCATCTGTTCCTCTACACCAAAATAAGCACCTCCAAATTTTTCAAAGACCTGGGCTTCTATGAAATCGCCCAGGCAGACAACACCCTTGTCTTCATGGAAAACCGCAAAAACGGCTTTTCAGACTATCTGTCCAAACTATCCTAGTTATTTTTTGAAAGATGATGAGACCGTGATAAAAGGCCATGCAAAGCTGGACCTTCAGATTTTCACCAGAATCGCCAAATCCCTGTCCGTCACCCGCCGTTACGTAGGCAAAGAGCCCTGCAGCCAGGTAACCAATATTTACAATCAGATCATGGCACAAGAACTTCCCCTTTCCGGCATAGAATGTACCATCGTCCCCCGTAAAAAAGCCATGAATCAGCCGATCAGCGCCTCCACAGTCCGCCGACTGCTTCAGAAAAATGATTTCCAAGCCCTGAAATAGCTGGTTCCTCCCACCACCCTGGACTACTTCAAAAGCCCCGAAGCCACACCTGTCATAGAAGCAATCCACAGCACAGAAGACGTAACTCACTACTAATCCCATAAAAAATTCGTAAAAAATCCGTTGCAAAAGCGATGATAAAACCGTACAATATAAGCAGAAAATTAATTAAACAAGAAAGAACATGCCGAAAAATGATAAATTTTTTTGCTCAATATCCGTGAGTATTTAGCATTAGGACTTGTGCAGTTGTTAGGCAATCCAACTGCCAAAATTAAGGATATACCTCTAAACAGAATACAACAAAACTCCGGAGAAAAACACATGATACCAACCCCCCAAAAACAATTCCCAAAACGAAATACAGAAATGATTGCAGTCATCATGACTCTGGCATGGCCCACCATGCTGGAACAGCTGATGCAGACTGCGGTCCAATACATCGATACCGCCATGGTAGGCACCCTGGGAACCCAGGCCACAGCGGCGGTCGGAGCAACCAGTACGGTAAACTGGCTGATTGGAAGCAGCATTTCCGCTTTAGGTGTAGGATTTTTGTCTTTCATTGCAAGGGCATGCGGCGCCAATGATGAGGAGGCGGCAAAAAAATCTGTCTCACAGGCCGTCCTGGCAGTTTTAACAGCAGGTATCTTCTTTACCATACTGACACTGTCTATCAGCAGCTATGTACCAGTGTGGATGCAGGTTGATAAGAGCATTCAATCTATGGCCTCGCGCTATTTCTTTATTTTATACATTCCAATGCTTCCCAGAACTGCCAGCATCATTTTCGGTACTGTTTTGAGAGGTGCAGGCGATACAAAGACCCCGATGAAAATCGGAGTCTTTGTAAACTTAATTAATGTGGTGTTAAATTTCCTTCTTATTTATCCCACACGGCCAATGAATCTGCTTTCATTTACCATCACCATGCCAGGTGCGGGAATGGGTGTTATCGGTGCGGCAGTTGCCAGTGCAATCGCATTTACCTTCGGTGGTCTTAGTATCACGATTGTACTTTGGAGGCATCCAAAAGTTTCACCAAAAGGCCAAAGTATCCGTCCAGATCCTCAGATTCTGCGTCCCTGCCTTCGTGTTGCATTTCCCAATATGCTGCAGAGATTCGGTACCTCTCTGGGATATGTAGCTTTCGCCTCCATGATTAATTCTTTGGGAGAGGTATCCACTGCAGCCCACACCATTGCCAACACCGTAGAATCCGCTTTCTACATTCCTGGATACGGAATGCAGACCGCCGCCGCAACTTTGGCCGGCAATGCATATGGCGCCCGGGATGACAGACGGATGAAAGAACTGGCCGCCATGTTTATCCCTATCGAAATCTGCCTGATGATACTGTCCGGCGGCCTGCTGTTTATCCTGGCTCCCGGCCTTATGGGAATCTTCTCCAACAGTCAGGAGGTCATCACACTGGGAAGCACAGTCCTGCGTATGGTAGCAGTGTCAGAACCATTCTACGGATTCTCCATCATCATCGAAGGCATGATGCAGGGAGTAGGAAAAACCAGAGAACCCTTCATATTCAATATCGCCGGCATGTGGGGAATCCGAATCATAGGAACCTTCCTCTGCACCCAGATACTGGCTTTAAGCCTTATCTCCGCATGGGCCTGCATGATTGCTCACAACCTGTTCCTCTTTGGAATATTCCTGTTCTGCTACATAAAAGGAGTTTGGAATCCACTGTCAAAAAGCCCGACTTCTTACGAACATTAATACTGTTTCTGAACCTATTTGCCAAACCATGTTTTTCTCCCTTAAAATACTTGTCATTCCCCTGTCACTGTCTTTATTTTCCATTTATTTCACAGAAATATGGAAGAAAATCAGAAAAAATGAAAACATTTTAAGGGAGTATGGCTACATTGGCCGTTCCATTCAGAACACGGGATACTGTACATGGAGCCACCTTCGCCTTCTCTGCCACATCTCTGATACTTGCCATTTCCAATTCCCTTCACTCAAAAATTCTCTATACAAAAACCCTCTGTACCTTCCCCAAAATCCTGTCCCCCAGCCCATACACCACATGGCTGATAACATACTCCCCATCATTGATAAACACCTCAATCAGGTTTCCGTCCACAAAAATATCCAACCTGCAGCATCCCAGACTTTCAGGCGTACTGCTCACAAGCCTGTGTCCCTCGATTCCCCGAAACACCCGGCTTCTGTCTGTCTGCACATACCCATTCTCCATCCATATCCGGTATCCACCCACATTGATTTCCTCACCCTCATCAAGCACAGCCTGAATCCTGCAAGGCCTTCTACAGTCAAACGACTCCTTCCCCTCAATCTCCCTATTAAAATACCTATCCACCTGAGGATGCACCCTGAAACAGATATGTCCATTCTCCACTTCCACCACTCTGGGAATACACATCATCCCAATCCAGGGCTTCTCACCCTTATCATCCACAGGCTCAGGCATCCGCATCCAGGCAATCATAACCCGCCTTCCATCCCTATCCACATTGGTCTGAGGTGCATACAAATCCATTCCATAATCCATATACTGGAATTCACCAGAAATCTTCATAGAACAAGAATCCTTGTCAAACTCCGCCAGACAGCAGACCGCATGGTCCCGGTATCCCTTCCCAGTCTCTCCGATTCCCATAGGCGAACCAACAAAAACATACTGCTCCCCTACCCGAAACAAATCCGGACATTCCATCCCCGTTCCAAACCCCTCATGCCTGCACTGCCCTGCATATGTCCAGTTCTCCCCGTCTCCGCTCTGAAAGAACAGCACTCTTCCTTCCTTTTTCTCACAGGTACTACCCAACACCATAAAATATCTGTCACCTTCAAGCCACACCTTAGGATCCCTGGTATCCGCCGCATCCCCAATTTCCATATCCCTGATAACCGGAATTATCTGTCTCTTCTCCTTCCAGTTATCAAACACAAATCCATCCTCAGACACCACAATAGCCTGGCTGGTCTCCATCCTCCCATCCTTCGCCCTGTGGATATCCTCATCATCCGTCTCCAAATACCTTACAGCAGAATAATAAAGACACAGCTTCCCGTCCCTTTCAAGGGCACTTCCGGAAAACACTCCATTTTCATCATACCGTTTCGAAGGAAACAGCGCAATACCCAGATGCTCCCAATGAACCAGGTCCTCACTAACCCCATGCCCCCAATGCATAGTCCCCCACTCCGGAGCATAAGGAAAATACTGATAAAACAGATGATACTTTCCCTTATAATAAATAAATCCATTAGGATCATTCAGCCAGTTTCCCGGCGCCCTCAAATGCAGCAAATCACGACACACCTCTATCATAACTCCTTCCCTGTTCAGGTATCTGTTCCACTCAAATAAAAATACCAACTGCAGCTATTATATAAAGAAAAAAAGCATTTTGCAATAAATTTAACAGCCTGGAGAAGAAATTATACTTTATTCCCCAGGCTACTTGAAGACCATCGGTACATAGGCGCTGTCTTTCAACGCCTTATGTACATCTATGTTGCTAAGTGCCAGTGGCACTTGTTTAGTAAAGACCGAAGCTGAGACCTTCACGTTACCTTCCTTACTTAACAGCTCCTGACACCACCCCATTAATAATCTGTTTCTGCAACGCCACATACAAAATCAGAATCGGAATCACACACAGCAGCAATCCTGCCATAATAGTGCCGTAATCCGCAGAATAGGTTCCGTAGAAGCTGTATGTAGACAGCGGCAGCGTCAAAAGCTTCTTATCCGTCAGCACCAGCGACGGAAGCAAAAAGTCATTCCAAAAAGCTAATGCATTCAAAATAACCATAGTAGAAATAATCGGCTTCAAAAGAGGAAACACAATCTTAAAAAACGTCTGAGAATGCGTACACCCGTCAATATACGCCGCCTCCTCTAAAGCAATAGGAATATTCCCATTGATAAACCCATGGAACATAAAAACCGACATAGCCATGGAAAATCCCGTATGCATGAAAATCAACGTAATCCTGTGATTCAGGATATTTAAAGTACCTCCATAAATACTTACCAAAGGAATCATGATTGCCTGAAACGGAATAATCATAGAAGCTACCATAAGTGCAAACATCATATTGGAAATCCAGTTTTTATGACGGACAATATAGTAAGCCAGCATAGCCGCCAGAACCGTTACCAGAGCCGTAGCCGAAACTGTCACAAGCATGGAATTCTTAAAAGCATTAAGAAAATCCATCTGGTTAAAAGCCTTCACAAAGTTGTCAAAGGAAAGTCCCTTGATGGTAAACAGCCAGGAAAACGGACTTTTAATAATATCCCTTTTCTGTTTCAGGGAATTGATGACTACCATAACGAAGGGGAACATATATGCAATAAATATCACAATCAATGCCGCCATAACCAGCATATGATTTCTTTTCTTCTTTTTCCCGCCAACAACTGTCTGTGCCATTATGCCTCAACCTCCTTCTTCTTTGTCAAATACACCTGGATACCGCTGATACATGCCGTGATAATAAACAGAATCAAAGCCTCCGCCTGACCGACACCAAACTGTCTGGATGTAAACGCCTTCTCATACACATGCATGGCTGCCATCTCCGTAGTTCCGTAAGGCGCTCCTGCAGTCAAGGACAAGTTCACATCATAGACCATAAATGCCCTGGAAAGAGTGAGGAACAGGCAGATGGTTACGGAAGACATCATCAAGGGAAGAATAATATTCTTCATCTTCACCCATCCGGAAGCCCCGTCAATGCTGGCTGCCTCCATCACATCTTCACTGAGTCCCATAAATCCTGCCACATAGATTAAAATCATATAACCAGAAAGCTGCCATACGGAAACCATAACCAAAGCGATAAAAGCCTTTGTAGGGTCAGAAAGCCAGGAAGCCTCAAATACGCCCCATCCCGTAGAATCTCCGATACTTACAAACACCCTGGAAAATACAAACTGCCAGATATACCCCAGAACAATGCCGCCAATCAGATTGGGAGTAAAGAACCCTGCTCTGAAAAAGTTCTGTCCCTTCAAACCTCTTGTCAACAGATAAGCAATACCAAATGCCATTACATTTACAATAATCACAACAAAAATCACATATTTAAAGGTAAGAACCAGAGAACTCCAAAACTGAGCATCTCTGACCACACCTGCAAAATTCTGAAATCCCACAAAATTTTTTACCTGTGACACGCCGTTCCAATCTGTCATGGTAAGATATACGCCATAAAGAAACGGAACAATCACCACTGCAAGAAAGCAGAATAACCCCGGCAATGCAAACATGCAAAAATCTTTTCCATTACTTTGTGATTTCATATGGTCTTCCTCCTCTCCTTCCCTATTGTTCATCCCAGTATGTCTGGATAGAATCAATCAGTTCCTGTCTGTCACTGCGTCCCGCAAGATATTTCTGCATAGCCGCTCCAAGCACGGACCAGTGGTCATTAGGTACGATGGCAGACGCATTAAAAGCTTTTCCTTCATGTACCTTCTTATAAATATCCCTGCTTAAAGGATCGCTGGGCTCATAAGGATTATTCGTAAAAGGCGGAATAATATTGCAGGTTTTTACTAACATCTGCTGCCCAATCTCACTGTACACAATCCAGTTCAAAAATTCCTTGGCCGCTGCCTTTTCCTTATCCGATGCCATTTGCCCATCCAGCATCACCTGTTTCGAAGGAGACCCCTGAATCTTCTGATTGGCAAAATCCTCCGGGTCATTATTCAAAAAATACGGTAAAAAACCATATACATCATCATTATTTGCACCTGCCTCCTCCAGATTAGGCCATGCCCAGTTACCATTGAACCAGAAAGCCGTCTTCCCATCCGCAAGGTCAATGGCCATCTCATCATAATCCGCTCCCAACGGATCCTTTCTCGACACATTATACGCCTTCAGCACATCAAACGCATCCAGAAACTCATTCATCCTATTATAAGAAGCCAGGTCAAGCTGCCCTTCCTTAATACTCTCGATAATTTCCTGAGCACCTTCCGAAGTCCCGTCATAAGTCTCATAAATATACTGAAGATTATGAGCGCCTAAAGACCAGTCCTCCTTAGCCAGCGACAGAGGCCTCTCCATTCCCGCCTCAACCAGACGGTCCAAAAAAGCCTGAAACTGTCCAAGCGTAGTAATACTTTCTGGCTTAAATTCTTCTCCCAGCGTTTCCTCAATCACAGACTTGTTGTAGATGATCCCACGTCCTTCGATACAGAGAGGAAGGCTGTAAATCTTTCCATTTACCTCTGTCAGATACCCCCCCTGTGCTTCCTCCACCCAGGCCTCATTGGTCAAATCCTCCCCCTTTTCCTCTGCCAAAGCAATCACATCCGTAGTATCCAGAATAGACATGGTAGGCGGATTCCCCGAATTATACAGGCTTACAATCTTCGTATAAGGAGAATCATCCGTAACCGGCATAACCTCAATATGAACTCCGGATTTTTTCTCATACTCCGCCCCCATCTTCTCCAATGCAACCTGAATCTCCGCTTTAGAATTTAATAGGGTAATTTTCGTCCCCCCCAAAGAACTGTCATACTGGAATGTGTCTATAGAAACATCTATAGGCTCCTCCACAACCTCCTCATTGGGGTCATCCGGGTCACTGGCAAATCCGAACCTGCAGCCAGTCAATACCGTTGACATCAACACCAAAGAAAGCCCCAGCGAAACACACGATGCCACTTTCTTTTTCATTGCTCATTCCTCCTCTTAATAATAGGTTTCTTCGCCTTATTTTTATATAACCGGTTATGTAACTAGTAACATAACCAGTTATGTAACCGGTTACTTTTAAAATATACTATCATTTTATACAGTTTTTGTCAATAGAAAACTCATAATTTTGTAAACTTTAAATTACCGGTTACTTGACCGATTACTCTTGTCGAAATCACATATATTTGCTATACTTATGGAAAAGATTACGATATAGATTTAAGTGGGGTTTTTGCTATGGCTTCAAAAAAAAATGTAACATTCAGTGATATTGCAAAATATACAAATTTCTCTAAAACAACTATTTCCCGTTATTTCAACAATCCCGATTCCCTTACACTGGAAAATCAGGAGATTATATCAGATGCCCTTTCAAAATTAGATTATAAAGAAAACAAAGTAGCCAAAATCCTGGCTAACGGAAAAACAGAATTTATAGGCATTATCATTCCCGACCTGTACCATCACTACTATTCAGAAATTTTAAATCAGATTCTGTCCACCTATGAAACATTTGGCTATAAATTCCTCGTATTCATTGGAAACAAGGACAAAGATATTGAGCGGCGTTACATTGAAGAACTGCTGGCTTATAAAATCGAGGGAATGATTATCCTAAGCCATACCATAGATTCAAAAGAACTGGCACAGCTTCCCATTCCCATTGTTACAATCGAGAGGGAAGATGAATACGTCTGCAGCGTCAATACGGATAACTACATGGGCGGATATCAGGCCACCAACCTTCTGGCCAGACATCACTGTGATATTTTATTTCATATAAACTCCCCTGTTTCCGAAAAAGTTCCAACCTATGGACGCCTCAAAGGATTTTCAGATTACTGCAAAGAACATGATTTAACACATGAGATACTGTTAAGAGAATTCGGACATACCCATGAGACAGTAAAGGAACAGCTTCACGGTATTCTGTACTATTTAGAAACATCCTATAAAGATAAGAAAAAAGGTATTTTTATATCCAATGATACCCAGGCCAATGTCCTTCTTAATCTGCTGATACGAAAATACGGCCGCCTTCCCGATGATTACCTGATTGTCGGCTTTGACAATTCTCCTATTTCCAGAGAAGGCATCCTCACCATCAGCACCATCGGACAGCAGATAGACAAACTGGCCTACGAAGCCGTAAAACTTCTGGTAGAACAGATGAACGAACGCAAAAAAAGAAGACCGGTTCCATTAGAAAAACCGGTCCACAAAATCATAACCCCCATCCTCCTCAGGAGAGAGACCACAGAAAAAAATACGCCGCCGGTTTAACCGGCGGTAAAAATTGCCAATGAATACCTGCCATTTATTTTTTCTCCATCAGATACTGATATACATCCCTCTTGCTGATTCCCCTGTCCTTTGCTACCATACGCATGGCTTCCTTATGTGCAACCCCCTGCCTTTCATAAAACTCCATATGTTCCTCTATCTTCATCTCTTCCCATGATTTTGCCATCTCATCTTTCTTCTGTTCAAAACTTTTCCCCTCTATCACCACCACACATTCCCCGCGAGGCTCCTCCGTTTCATATCTTTTTAAAGCCTCCATAAAAGTGGTCTGGTATGTCTCCTCATGCTTTTTCGTCAATTCCCGGCAAATCGTAATTCTCCGGTTCCCCAACACCTCATAAAGTTCTGTCAATGTCCGAACCAGCCGATGAGGCGCCTCATACACAACTATAGTCCTGCTTTCCTCCCTCATCTCCTCCAGAATCCACTGCCTCTCCCTTTTCTCTGAAGGAAGAAACGCCTCAAAACAGAACCTTCTGGTAGACAACCCGGAAAGCGTCAGTGCCGTAATACAAGCCGCCGGCCCCGGCAGGGAAGTGACCTCAACATCTGCCTCATAACACTGCCTCACAAGCTCCTCCCCCGGATCCGAAATACCAGGCGTTCCCGCATCCGTCACCAGAGCAATATCCACACCGCTCCTAAGTTTTTCCACAAGATACTTTGCTTTTTCCACTTTATTAAACTCGTGATAGCTGGTCATAGGCGTCTTTATATCAAAATGATTCAAAAGCTTAATACTGTGCCTTGTATCCTCCGCCGCAATCAAGTCCACTTCTTTTAATGTCTGCAATACCCGAAAAGTAATATCCTCCAAGTTCCCAATGGGAGTTGCACATAAATATAATTTTCCTGCCATACATTTTTCTCCTGTTTTCAAATAGATATCCATCCTGTTTTATTCACATGGAAACATTCATTTCAAGCTTCGTTTAATATCCATATACATCATAGATTTCATCTGAATAAATTCCCGGTTCTTTAAAAACAATAACAGGCGCCTCCATTATCATCATGGAACCTCCTCCCCGGACAGCCTCAATCAACACCATATTGGCTTCTTTATTAATAAAAGGATGAACCATCTTCATCCTTTTAGGCTCCAATTTATACTTTGTAAGCATCATTACAATTTCATTCAGACGGCGGGGCCTGTGAACCATATAAAACCTTCCCCCAGGTTTTAGAAGCCCTGCTGCTTCTCGAACCACATCCTCCAAAGTGCATAAAATCTCATGACGTGCGATCGCCTTGGGCAAATCCGGATTTTTCAGTCCATGAGTATCATTCATATAAGGCGGATTGGATGTCACCACATCAAATGTAGATTTTCCAAACAATTTCCCAGCCTCTTTTATATCCCCTTTCACCACAGATATTTTCTCTTCCAGATGATTTAAGGCCACACTTCTGAAAGCCATATCTGCCATATCTTCCTGAATCTCCAAACCAATATATTCTTTTCCTTCATTTTTTGCTTCCAAAAGAATAGGAATAATTCCTGTTCCTGTTCCAAGGTCAATAGCCCTCTCTCCCTTTTTTACACAAGCAAATCCAGATAAAAGCACTGCATCCATTCCAAAACAAAAACCATCTGTTTTCTGAATAATCTGGTAGCCATTTCTCTGCAAATCATCTATTCGCTCATTCTCTTTCAGATTAATTTCTGCCTCCATATCCATATATTCCCTTCTCCTCCATCAATAATAAATATTGTTTTTAGAATTACGAGAGCGCGAAATGCGGAGCAATTCGTGGTATTATTATACTATAAAAAAGGTGTCAATCAATACAAATCTGACGAGTAAATTCTCAACATAAAAAACTGCCGGGAAATCCCGACAGCCCTTTTTAATTATCATCCAGCTTGGACTTTCCTTCCGTCTTCTCCAACGCTTCCAATTTCTTCAGTTCATCATCCACCTGAATTTTCTCTTTCTTCCGCTTTGGTTTAAACTTAAGCTGTTCTACCTTATATTCTCTTATTTCCTTTTCATCCTTTTCCACAGTCACCACTACTTTTACCAACTGCCTCAGCACATTTACACTATGTACTTCTCCTTTTAACCCATCGTCTGTGGTAACATAATCACCGATTCCCGGAAGCTTGCTGTTCAGATACTCATAGGTCTCTTCCTCATTCTTCAGACAACACATCAATCTTCCGCAGACACCGGAAATTTTTGTAGGATTCAGAGACAGATTCTGTTCCTTTGCCATCTTGATAGAAACCGGAATAAATTCTGACAAATAAGAATGACAACACAACGGCCTTCCACAAATACCGATTCCGCCTACAATCTTCGTCTCATCTCTGACACCTACCTGCCTGAGTTCAATCCTGGTCTTAAATACCGCAGCCAAATCCTTCACCAACTCACGGAAATCAATCCGTCCGTCCGCCGTAAAATAAAAAAGAATCTTATTGTTGTCAAAAGTATATTCCACATCAATCAGCTTCATCTCCAGATTATGCTTTTTTATCTTTTCCAAGCATATTTTAAAAGCTTCTTTCTCTTTCTTTTTGTTGGATGCTTCCTTTTCCTCATCCTCCTTTGTAGCCATGCGGATGACAGATTTCAAAGGCTGCACCACTTTATCATCCTCCACATCCCTGTTGCCCAAAACCACATATCCATATTCAATTCCACGGGCTGTCTCCACAATTACATACTGCCCTGACTCAATTTCATAATCTCCAGGAGAAAAATAATATATTTTTCCTGCATTACGAAATCTGACTCCGATAATCCTAATCATCTATCTCCAATTCTCCCTTAACTTTCTTTCTCATCATCCATAAATTACTACTTCTAATTTTCCTTCATAACCAAAAACATCAGCTCCATAGCAAGTTCCATATTTACATTGGCCTCCAGGCGGATTCTTGCTTTCTCAATCGCCTGCAGAATATTTTCAAAACCATCATAACCTGTCTGCCTGCTCATCTCACTGATAACACTGTATTCATCTTTAAAAATCAACAAATTGGGATCATTTGTCACTTTAAACATTAAAGAATCCCGATACCACACCTGCATGAAATCAAGACATTCATAAATATCCATTTCCTCTTTCAATTCTTTGCTATAATTCAAAAGCTGGGAAATATCCAGATTTTTTATATTCCTCAACATCTGCAGAAGCTTCTCATACATTTGCCTGAACTCTTCTGAACCAGATATTTTTATCGCTTTTCCTAAATTTCCTCTGGCAAATGCAGTATACAACCGTGCATCACTCTCAGAAATTCCCATAGATTCTTCAAGGTACTTCTGAATCACGGAATCCTTCAAAGGCTTTAACTTTAACTGCACACATCTGGACAAAATTGTCGGCAAAAACAGATCCTCATTGGTAGTCAAAAGGATGATCACCGCATAAGACGGAGGCTCTTCAATGGTCTTTAAAAGCGCATTCTGAGCCTGAACCGTCATCTTCTCCGCCTCATCCATAATATATACCTTATAATAACTGCTGTATGGACGAATCATAATCGTATCCTGAACCTGTTCTCTGATATCGTCCACACCGATGCTGGAAGGCTTTTCATGAGTGACATGAATCAGATCAGGGTGATTCCCTGACAGAACCTGCTTACATGCGTGACAGTTCATACATGGCTGACTGCCTCCTTTTTCACAAAGTAAAGTGAGGGCAAATGCATGAGCCAGAGACTTCCTTCCCATCCCGGCCTCTCCTGACAATATATAAGCATGGGAAACCTTATGCAGTTCTATAGCTTTCTGAAAATGCTGCTTTATCGTATCATGTCCTAAAATTTCCTGAAAAGCAAGCATAAAATTTCCCTCCAATAAATTCTTCAGTTTTCAGTCACGTAACGATTATAGCACATAAAATACACCTTGTATAGAATCAGATTTTTCCTCCAACAAAGTTTTATATTCTTTTCATATTTTTTCTGTCACCGCAGCCGACTCATAACTCTGAATAATTTGCGCATATCCACTGGCTTGGCCAAATGCTCATTCATGCCGGCATCCTTTGCCAGCGCGATATCCTCCTCAAACGCATTTGCCGACAGAGCTATAATAGGCACAGATTCCGCGTCTGTCCGATCCAAACTACGAATCACACGTGTAGCCTCATATCCACTCATAACTGGCATCATCAAATCCATAAGCACACAGTCAAATGTTCCTGGAGCAGACGCCGTGAACACATCCACAGCGGCTTTTCCATCATTGGCTGTCACAACCTCTACCCCCTCTTCTTCAAGAATATACTCTACAATTTCACAATTGATCTCATTGTCCTCCACCAGGAGAACACGCATCCCGGCAATATTTCCCCATGTATTCTGATCCTCATCCACAGATTGTTCACTCCGCGCTTCATCAATACGAATAGGCAGATTGATTTTGACCACGCTCCCTTTGCCAATCTGGCTGTCTATCTCAATGGTTCCCTTCATCTGATCTACCATATTTTTCACAATGGACATACCAAGCCCAACACCATTGTAATCTGTCCCTGCATCCGGATGCTCCTGAGTAAATGGCTCAAAAATATGCTCTTTGAACTCCGTTCCGATGCCAATTCCTGTATCTTCGATTACAAAGCAGTAATTTGCAGTTTCCCCCTGGCAGGCAGTCTCTTTTACCTGGACAAATACGGACCCATGAGGCCGGTTATATTTGAGGGCATTATCAATAACATTCATCAGAATCTGCTTCAAGTGCAGAGGATTACCGATCAGTCTGCTATGCTGCAAACCGGATGCCTCCAAAGTCATCCGCAATCCTCTTTCCTCTGCCTGAGGAGAAAGGATTGCAATACAGTTTTCCAGCATTTCTTCTAATTCAAAAGGCTCTTCCACCGCTGTCGGTCTTCCACTTTCCAGCTTGCTGACCTGAAGAACGTCAATTACCAGAGACAACAAATGCTCTGTTGAAACACGAATTTTCCTCCGGCACTCTCTCTGCTTCTCCAAATCATCCTGACTTTTCTCCATAATGGCCAGCATTCCCAAAATTCCATTGATGGGTGTACGGAGATCGTGGGACATATGAGATAAAAATTCGCTTTTTGTCGAATTGGCGCGCCGAACTTTTTCCAGCAGCTCCATTATTGCCGTCTCCTGTTTTTTCCGCGTCACCATGATCTCCGTGATATCCTGATGGTATCCGTTCAGACTGGATCCCTGCTTTTTAAAAGTCTTGTCCAGTACACCTCCACAGCGGACATAAATCTTCCCCAGCTTTGGATGGTTCCAGGGATAGATTACCTCGCCACGTCCTATTTCCAATATCTCCCGCACAGCTTCCTGCACCATCTCCACATAGTCCGGCTCAATGCGCGCAAACCAGTGCTGGTAGCACTCTTCCGGCCCGATCTCATCCGATACTCCTAAGAGAATCCGCATAATCCGGTCCGTATACATCCTGGGCAGACAGCCTACTTCCATCTCAATCGTCCAGATACCTGTTCTGGCACCCTCAAGAATATCTTCCAGGCTCTGCCTGGCTTCCAGCTTATACTTTTCCTCCTGCTCCACCACAGCATTGACATCTCGGTAAGCAAAAATCGCACAATGTTCTCCCTCTGTCTTCTCTATTGTAGAAAAATGAATTTCCATGTGCTTCAGTCCAAAGGAACTCTCTCTCACCTGATACCGGACGGAAAGCTTCTTTTTTGTCTTGAGCTGATCCAGCACATAGTCCTTTTTTGTCACAGCACGAAGCCGTTCCTGATCCATTGGAATTACATAGCGGGAAATATACTGATCCATAGCTGCCTGATATCCGTCCTCTAAATAATCAGCCCAATCCATATCCATTTGTTCGCTTTGTCGGTATACTTCGCACTCTCCGGTATCAAAATTTACCTGATAGATACCCATATAATCCACGCTGAGAGCATGGAGAACATTATAACTCCTCTTTTGGACCTCTCTAAACAAATTCCGCCGTTTCAGAGAGGATACGATAAAGTACGCAGCGGTCTGAAGTATATTCGATGTATATTCCAGCGACTTTATAGGAGGATTATCTACACCGTAAAAGCCGATGTTTTTTTTGCCGTCATAAAGAGGAACTACCACAAGAGAATGGATGCTCTGCCTCTTTAGATTTTCATACTGAAGAGGCTCGGTCTCCCTGATTTCTTCCAGATTCTCAATAACAATATGCTTACCGACACTGAAATTCCTATACCAGTTTTCACACACCTGCGGTGGAACATTTTGAAGATTTTCCTTTTCAGGTTCCACTCCGTCGGCCACCCACTCATAAGTATTATCATCACAGCCGGCTTCATTCCGCTCAAATATATAGGTCCTTTCTCCGTTCAGTGCCTTTCCCAGGTGTTCCAGCAACACTTCCAGAGACTGATCCGGGGTCTCTTCCAACAGGGCAGCTCGAAGGCCCTCATTGATGATGGCCTCCAGATTCTGAACACTTTGCATATCACTATGCTGTTCACTGCCCTTCATAAACAGAGCCTCTTCTCCAATCCGTTCAAAATAATCCATAAGCCTCCCCTCCTTATCTGCCCCTTTACAGCAATCCACAAATCAACTCATGAATCTCCCCAATTGATTTCATGTTCTCTTTTCCGTCACAACAATCAATTCTTTTCCATCCATACTTTTCACACAAAAGCATACTGTTCTCGTATGAACGAATCAAAAATTTCTCATTATTTTCATGAATATCCTTTTTCATCTCATGGGTAATTTTGTTCTCCCTGTCCTTTATCAGCTGAAACGAAATCTCCGGCCTGACATCTAAAAAAAACACATAATCAGGAACAGGAAGCCCTCCCTTCACATACTCAAAATCATACTCCCAATCCAAAAAAGCAAGCTTTTCCTCCACCAAATCAAGTTTCGCCGTCTGATGAAGCATATTACTTGTCACATACCTGTCACATATAACAATATTATTCTCATTTTCCCCATAAAACTCCCTCCACTCCTTCAGATAAGAGGCAAACCTGTCAACTGCAAAAAAAGAAGAGGTCACATAAGGATTCACACCAAATGGATCTTTTCCAAACTCACTTTCCAGATACATTTTCACCAAAGAAGAAGACGGGCTCTCATAATTAGGATAGGACACCATTTTCACCCTTTTCCCCTGCTCCAACAAATACTCATACAGCAGTTTCGTCTGAGTTGCCTTCCCGCTTCCATCACTGCCCTCTATCACAATCAATTTCCCCATATCATTTCCTCTCTGTTTCCATTTGCAGAAGACTTCCAACTTATTAGCCTACAGGAATCTGCATTAGGGACAAAAATCCTCAGCAATTTTGGATTTTTGTCCCTACTTTCAGCAGACCTTTGTAATATACCTAAACTTCTTCTGGCGATTCATCTACTTCCAATGCTTCTTTGGACTCGTTTTCATTCTCTTCCTTCTCCTCATCTCTGACTTTTGCAATACTTGCAACCCTTATATTGGAAGTCGCATCAATATCCATCAGCTTTACGCCTGAAGTATTCCTTCCAATAACCGAGATATCCCCCACACTAATCCTGATCACAATCCCCTCATTGGTAATCATCATAATATCATGGTCCTCATGAACCAGCTTAGCCCCGACCAGTCCGCCGGTCTTCTCCACAATCTTATAACATCTTACCCCTTTCCCGGCTCTGTTCTGAACCGGAAATTCGGAGATATCTGTCCTCTTCCCAATTCCATTTTCCGACACCACCAAAAGCGTCTCTCCCTGGGAATCCACCTGCATGCCGATAACCTCATCCCCCTCATCCAGCTTCATCCCGATCACGCCCATGGAAACCCGTCCCGTAACACGGACATCCTTCTCATGGAACCGGATACACTGCCCATTCCTGGTAACCATGAAAATATCCCTGTCATTATCCGTAGTCTTCACCTCAATCAGTTCATCATTCTCCTTCAGAACAATAGCCTGAAGCCCTACTTTTCGGACATTGGCATACTCCCTCACAGGTGTCTTCTTCACCATGCCGCTCCTGGTAGCCATAAAAAGATAATGCTCGTCGTTATATTCCTTCATAGACACAATGGCCGTAATCTTCTCCCCCGGCATCGTCTGAATCAGATTCACAATGGCTGTCCCTCTGGCCGTCCTTCCAGCCTCCGGAATCGTGTACGCCTTTAACCGGTACACCCGTCCCATATTGGTAAAGAACATAATATCATCATGGTTCATAGTAAGGATCAGATCCTCAATGTAATCCTCATCAATGGTCTGCATCCCCTTGATTCCCTTACCGCCCCGGTTCTGGCTCTTAAAATTATCCTTTGACATTCTCTTAATATACCCGAGCCTTGTCATAGCGATAATGGTCTCTTCATTGGGAATCAGATCCTCATCACACATCTCAAAGTCGTCAAATCCAATGGAAGTTTTCCGGTCATCCCCAAACTTATCAGAGATAATCTGAATTTCCTCTTTGATCACTCCCAAAAGCAGCTTTTCATCTGCCAGAATAGCCTTCAATTCTTTAATCTTTTCCTGCAGCTCCTTGTACTCATTCTCCAGCTTATCCCGCTCCAGACCGGTCAGAGCCCTGAGACGCATATCCACAATAGCCTGGGACTGGGCATCGCTTAAGCCGAACCGCTCCATCAGCTGCTGTTTCGCAATCTGTACCGTCTGAGATCCCCGGATAATCTGAATCACCTCATCAATATTATCCAGTGCAATCAGCAATCCCTCCAAGATGTGAGCCCGTTCCTCCGCCTTATTCAGATCATACTTTGTCCGGCGGGTCACCACATCCTTCTGATGATCCAGATAATAGCTTAACATCTGGAGCAGATTCAAAGTCTTAGGCTCATTATTCACCAGCGCAATCATAATCACGCCGAAGGTATCCTGCAGCTGTGTATGCTTTAACAGCTGATTCAAAATCACATTGGCATTAACGTCACGGCGAAGCTCTATAACGATCCGCATGCCGCTTCTGTCCGATTCATCTCTCAGATCCGTAATGCCGTCAACTCTTTTATCCTTTACTAATTCCGCAATCTTCTCAATCAGACGGGCCTTATTTACCAGATAAGGAATCTCCGTCACCACAATACGATTCTTCCCATTCTCCATGGGTTCAATATTGGATATTGCACGGACACGGATCTTTCCCCGGCCGGTGCGGTAGCATTCCTCAATACCAGACCTTCCTAAAATCTGCGCCCCTGTAGGAAAATCAGGCCCTTTAACAATATCCATAACCTCATCCAGAGTAGTATCCCTGTCTTCCTCTATGCGGTTATTGATAATCTTTACGACAGCACTTATAACCTCCCTCAGATTATGAGGAGGAATGTTGGTAGCCATACCTACCGCAATCCCCGAAGTACCATTTACCAGAAGGTTCGGATAACGGGAAGGCAGAACTACAGGCTCTTTCTCTGTCTCATCAAAGTTCGGTTTAAAATCCACCGTATCTTTGCCGATATCCGCCAGCATTTCCATGGAAATCTTACTTAATCTGGCTTCCGTATAACGCATGGCGGCAGCGCCGTCCCCGTCCACAGACCCAAAATTCCCATGTCCGTCTACCAGAGGATACCTGGTAGACCATTCCTGAGCCATATTCACCAATGCGCCATAGATAGAAGAGTCTCCGTGAGGATGATATTTACCCATGGTATCACCGACGATACGGGCACATTTTCTGTGAGGTTTGTCCGGACCATTATTCAGCTCGATCATGGAATACAGAACTCTCCTCTGAACAGGCTTTAAGCCATCCCGTACATCAGGAAGAGCCCTGGAAGCGATTACACTCATAGCATAATCAATATAAGAATCTTCCATGGTCTTTTTCAAATCAATGTCATGAATTTTGTCAAATACATTGGGTTCCATTCTTTTCTCCTTATGACTGACCACCTTTGGTTCCAAACCAAAACCGTATTCTGTCTTACAATTTATATATCCAGATTCTGTACATACTTGGCATTGGCTTCGATAAACTCACGTCTCGGCTCTACCTGATCCCCCATAAGCGTGGTAAATGTCAGATCCAGCTCAGACAAAACATCATCATCCATATTCACCCGGAGGAGAATCCTTCTCTCCGGATCCATGGTAGTCTCCCACAGCTGCTCCGCGTCCATCTCTCCCAGGCCCTTATATCTCTGAATCTTATTGTTATTATCCCGTCCGATTTCGGCTAAAATAGAATTCAGTTCCATCTCATCATAGGCATACCATACCTTCTTATTTTTCTCGATCTTATAGAGGGGCGGCTGAGCCAGGTACACATGTCCCTGTCTTATAAGCTCAGGCATGAACCTGTAGAGGAATGTAAGAAGCAGCGTACTGATATGAGCTCCGTCCACATCTGCATCTGTCATGATGATAATCTTGTGATACCGCAGCTTGGAAATATCAAAATCCTCGTGGATTCCCGTACCAAAGGCCGTAATCATAGCCTTAATCTCTGCATTCCCGTAGATACGGTCAAGCCTCGCCTTCTCCACATTCAGAATCTTTCCGCGAAGAGGAAGGATAGCCTGGGTATCTCTGGAACGGGCTGTTTTGGCAGAACCGCCGGCAGAATCTCCCTCTACAATATAGATCTCACACTTTTCCGGATCTTTGTTGGAGCAGTCCGCCAGCTTTCCCGGAAGGGCCATGCCCTCCAGTGCGGTTTTCCTTCTGGTTAAATCCCTGGCCTTCCTGGCAGCGGCCCTGGCCCTCTGTGCCAGAATAGATTTCTCACACATAGCCTTGGCAACCGCAGGATTCTGCTCTAAAAAATAAGTCAGCTGCTCACTTACAATGCCGTCCACCGCCAGCCTGGCCTCGCTGTTGCCCAGCTTCTGTTTGGTCTGTCCCTCAAACTGAGGCTCCTCTATCTTTACGCTGATAATGGCTGTCAGGCCTTCCCGGATATCCTCCCCGCCAAGAGACGGCTCCGTATCCTTTAAAAGCTTATTCTTTTTGGCATAATCATTAAATGTCTTCGTCAAAGCATTCTTAAAACCGGTCAGATGGGTTCCTCCCTCCGGCGTATTGATATTGTTGACGAAGGTATAGATATTCTCTGTGTAGGAATCGTTGTGCTGCATGGATACTTCCACATACACCTTTTCCTTTGTTCCCTCACAGTAGATTACATTTTCATAAAGGGGCTGCTTCCCCTTGTTCAGATAGGTGACAAACTCCTTGATTCCGCCCTCGTAGTGGAATGTCTTTTCCTTCTTCTCTTCCCTGTTGTCCCGAAGAATAATCTTAAGAGCTTTTGTCAAAAAGGCCGTCTCCTGAAGCCTTATCCTCAATGTATCGTAATCATATACAGTTTCCTCAAAGATCTCTTTATCAGGAAGGAAATTAACCTTTGTCCCGTGTTTATTCGGATCACAATCTCCCACAACCTGAAGAGAGGATACAACCTTTCCCCTCTCATAACGCTGATGGTACTCTTTTCCGTCGGTATAGATGGTAACTTCCAGCCATTCCGACAGCGCATTTACCACAGAAGCTCCCACTCCGTGAAGCCCTCCGGAGACCTTATACCCTCCGCCTCCGAATTTGCCTCCCGCATGAAGGACTGTAAACACAACCTCCACAGCCGGAAGCCCGGCCTTTTTCTGGATTCCCACCGGGATTCCCCGGCCGTTGTCCACAACCGTAATGGAATTATCCTCATTTATCTGTACATCAATCTCGCTGCAATACCCTGCCAGAGCTTCGTCTACGGAATTATCCACGATCTCATATACCAGATGGTGAAGTCCTCTGGATGAAGTACTGCCAATATACATGCCAGGCCTTTTTCTTACAGCTTCCAGACCTTCCAAAATTTGTATCTGATCTGCTCCGTATTCAGCGCTCATATTTTCCTCCTAAAAATGAATCATCATCTGCAACAGTTCCCTTCACTACTTTATATATTTTATCTATTGGAAAACCATGGGTCAGAAAATCCTCCAGGCCGGTACAAGTAATCATGGTCTGTATGTGATGGATCTCTGACAGCAGATGTTCCTGCCTGTTCCCGTCTAATTCAGATAAAACATCATCCAGAAGAAGAATAGGATCATCATCTGACAGATGTTTTACCAGCTGAATTTCTGCTAATTTCAGAGACAGAGCCGCCGTCCGCTGCTGCCCCTGAGAACCAAACTTCCTGATATCAATTTCATTGACAATAAAACTGATATCATCCCTGTGAGGGCCTGCCCCCGTAGTTTTCTGGCGCAGGTCAGACTCTCTGTTTTTTGCAAGCATCTGTTCCATCTGATCCATGGTCACATTAGGCTCATAAAAAATCTTCAGCGTTTCCTCTTTGCCTGACAGCTGGCTGTGGATGTGAAAAATAATCTCATTCAGCTGTTCTATAAACTGCTGCCTGTACCGGATAACCTGGCTTCCGTACTGAACCATCTGCTTGTCCCAGACATCCAGGGTCTCTTCATATTCCGGGCGAAACGCCAGCTCCTTTAAAAGCTTGTTCCTCTGAGCCACCACCTTATTGTATTGAACCAGGGCGTGAACATACAATTTATTAAGCTGGCACAGCTCCAGATCTATGAAACGCCTTCTTTCAGAAGGCCCGTTTTTAATAATATTCAAATCCTCCGGAGAGAAAAACACCACATTGACAATCCCGAACAGTTCGCTGGCCTTGCGGATAGGGATTCCGTTGACCGCAACTCCTTTTGCTTTGTTTTTCTTCAGATGCATGTCAATCCGGTAAGGAATATCCTGCTTTCTCACTATCATTTTAATATGAGACTCTTCCTGGCCGAAACGGATGATTTCTCTGTCCTTGCTTCCCCTGTGAGACTTGGTGGTGCTACACACATAGACAGATTCCAGTACATTGGTCTTTCCCTGGGCATTATCTCCGTACAGAATATTGGTCCCAGGGCTGAAATTTAAGGAAAGCTTCTCATAATTCCGATAATTTTGGAGTTCTATGGATTCTATTATCATGTTTTATGCTTCAATCCTTATGGTTTCGCCCTGGTATTCCACCACGTCGCCGTCTCTTAATTTCTTTCCTCTCTGATACTCTGCCTGTCCGTTTACCTTTACCAGGCCGTCTGCAATGGCGTGCTTGGCATCCACTCCCGAATCCGCCAGCCCTGCCGCCTTCAAAGCCTGCCCAAGCTTAATGTATTCATCTCTCAATTTAATGATTTCCATGGAAATATTCCCCCTGATCCCATCTCTTATATCAAACCGAAGCCGCGTTAAAGTTCACAGGAAGAATCAGATAGATATAGCTTTCCTCCGGATTTTTAATAAAACAGGGAGATTTGGGATTCATCATATACAAATCCACATTTTCATCATCGATAATACGAAGGGCATCCATCAAAAATTTGGGATTAAATCCAATCATAATGTCTTTGCCTGTTTTCTGAATGGAAACTTCCGCATTCATGGAACCAAAGCTGGAGTTTAATTTAAGTTCCATGGCTTCATCCGTAACATTGATGATAATCGGCTTTTTATCATTTTCCCTGATAAGGATGCTGGCCTGGTCAATACAATCTAAAAATTCTTTTTTATTGATGTTGACCTTTGTCTCATAGTCACTGGACAGCATCTGTTCAATCTTGAAATACTCGCCCTCAATAAGACGGGACACCACCACCGTCTCGTCAAATTCAAATAAGATGTGATTTTTACTGAAGAATATCAATACATCTTTGTCGTTATCTCCCGATAAAATCTTGCTGATTTCACCTAGAGTCTTGCCAGGAACAATCACTTTTATATCTTGATAATGATCTTTTAGGACAACTTTTCTGATAGACATACGGTGTCCGTCCAGGGAAACTACCTTTAGCTGATTCTCTTCTACCTGAAACAATTCTCCTGTCATCATCTTGTTGCTGTCATTGGCAGATATGGAAAACAGGGTCTGCCTTATGACTTCTTTTAATGTAAACTGGGACAGGCAGATATAGTGTTCTTTCTCAATAAAAGGAAGATATGAAAATTCCTCTCCGTTCTTCCCCTGGATTTGAAACTTGGAATTATCACAGGTAATGGTGGTGGTATATTTCTCGTCCGATTCAATGGTGATAGGAGCTTCGCCTCCTGATAATTTGCGGACAATCTCTGACAGAAGCTTTGCATCCAGGGCAATCTTTCCTTTTGACAGAATATTCCCTTTTACTGTGGTCTCGATCCCTAGTTCCATATCGTTGCCGGTCAGCTTGATGGCGTCATTCTCGGCGTCTATCAGGATACATTCCAGTATAGGCATGGTGGTTTTAGATGAAACTGCTTTCAGTACAATGTTAATGCCGTTTAAAAGGTCGTCTTTTTGAAATGTTAGCTTCATATGTTGATAACTCCTTTGCTAGGTGATTGGACATTTATAGGTAAATAAATAAGTTCTTTTCAGAAGTATCCGTAGTAGGGGCTGTGAATTTGTGTATAACCTAAGAATTGTTGTTAAAATCAAAGGGAAATCCATGTTAAAAACTTCGTGGAAGGAGGGGAAGGCTGTCCACACCTGTCCACATTTTGAATTTCATAAAAAACATGAACTTTATTTTCAACATGATATCAACAGGTTGTCCACATAGGAATGTGAAAATCTTGAATTCTTACTGCGGACTTATTTTTTTCTTTATGATTTCAATGGTATTTACAAGGTTCTCATTCTTTTTTAAATCGGCAGCGATCTTGTCCCGGCCGTGGATGATGGTGGTGTGATCCCGCCCTCCAAGATATTTTCCTATTTCCTGAAGGGAAGCGCCTGTCATGTTCTGGCACAGATACATGACAATCTGCCTTGGGAAAGCCACCTCCTTGTTCCTCTTCTGGGAGGAGATGTCCAAAGGGGTGATACCGAAATGGTCGGCCACTATCTGGATAATCAGCTCAGGGGTGATCTTCCGTTCGGAATTGGGCGAAATAATGTCCTTCAAAGCCTCCTCGGCCAGTGCGATAGTTATCTCCTTGTTGTGGTCTAACTTGGACAATGCCACAATCTTGGTTAAAGCACCCTCCAGCTCACGGATGTTGGACTTGATGTTGGTGGCAATGTATTTGATTACTTCATTGTCAATGTTGTAGCCTTCCAGATCCTCTTTTTTACGGAGGATGGCCATACGGGTCTCATAGTCAGGCGACTGAATATCTACGGTCAGGCCCCATTCGAAGCGGGAACGGAGGCGTTCTTCCAGGGTTTCAATGTCTTTAGGCGGTTTATCGGATGATATGATAATCTGCCGTTTGGATTCATATAAGGTATTAAAGGTGTGGAAAAACTCCTCCTGGGTACTTTCCTTGCCGATGATGAACTGGATATCATCGATGAGAAGCACGTCGTTGTTTCTGTACTTTTCCCTGAACTCCGTAGTGGAAATATTATTCTTATTACGGATGGCATCGATCAGCTCATTGGTGAATTTCTCTGAGGTAACGTATAAAATCTTGGCGTCAGAATTATTCTTAAGTATGAAATGAGCGATGGAATGCATCAGGTGGGTCTTCCCCAGACCTACGCCTCCATAAATAAAAAGAGGATTGTAAACTTCTCCTGGAGATTCTGCCACGGCTAAAGCAGCCGCATGGGCCAGATTGTTGTTGGCTCCCACGACGAAGGTGTCAAAGGTATATCTTGGATTCAGGTTTGCTGTCTGAAGTGCGGTCTGGTTGATATCGGCAGGTGTCTGAATCAGCTGTTTTTCCGGCTTTTCTTTGCTTTTTATGGAATCCTCTGTGATAAATTCCACGGTACACGGAAAATTGGTAACCTCTTCGATGGTTACCTGCAGGATGAGACCATATTTTTTGCGGATATAAGTAATAAAATTGGCGTCCGGAGCCAGAATTTTGACCGTATTTCCTTCAACAGAATGGACCTTTAGAGGGAGAAGCCATGTTTTGTAGGAGACATCCATAATTTCATGTTCTTTTTTTAAATGAAGAAGAATGTCATCCCATTGTTCTTTTAATCGTTCCAGCATAAAGAATCTCCTAATATGTATTAAAAGCCAATAGGCACATTAACCCAATCTATATGTATTTTATACTAAAAGGGAGGATTTTTCAATGTAATTAGGAAAATTAGTTGGAAATTCGTTAGATTTTATTGCAGCTTTTATGGGACAGACGAAGGTATTTTCCTGTGGATAAGTATGTGAAAAACCTGTTTTTTGTGGATGGATAAACAAAAATTGAGGAAACTATCCACATATGTGGAAAAAACAGGGGATAGCTTGTTCACAGCCTGAAAATATATGAAAAATCAGGAAAAATGAAGATTGGATGTGCAGAAATCACAGGTTTTCCATATAGTTATCCACAAGTTATCCCCAAAGTGTGGATAAGTGGAGAATTTTATTGGGGATTGACGGTATAATTTCTTTTTTGTATAATGGTCTGGCATTGTATCTTTAGAAAAAGAACAGTAGCAGGAGGAAAAGAAAAATGAATAATACAAAAAAAGACATTCGTTGGCTTACCAGTGTTGCACTTATGGCGGCTATAGTCATCCTTTTGGCTAATACGCCTCTGGGAATGATCCAGCTTCCCATCATCAAGGCAACAACTGTACACATTCCGGTGATTGTAGGGGCAATCCTTTTGGGGCCTTTGGCCGGGGCGGTTCTGGGAGGAGTTTTCGGAGTCTGTTCCCTGATCAGCAATACCATGGCTCCCACCCTGCTGTCCTTCGCATTCTCCCCGTTTATGAGCATGACGGGATTTCCAGGGGCTATAAAGGCAGTTTGGATTTCCATAGGATGCCGGATTATGATCGGAGTGATCGCCGGGTGGTTCTGGATTCTGATGAAGAAGCTGAAGGTGAATCATCTGATCGCCCTTCCCGTTACAGGATTTGTGGGATCTATGGTGAACACGGTCTTTGTCATGGGGAGTATCTATATTCTCCTTGCCAGAGAGTATGCCCAGGTGAAGAATGTGGGCGTGGAGGCAGTGCTGGGCCTGGTGATGGGCACGGTGACAGCGTCCGGGATTCCTGAGGCTATCGCCGCCGCGGTTCTGGTGGCGGTGATTGGAAAGGTGCTTTTGAAAGTAATTGCGAAATTTTAATTTTAACCAATCCGCCGGAAGACGGCTGGTACAGCCATGTATCAGCGCATCAATCCGGCGGATGTATTGATTGGTTTTCCCGGTATTGACCTGGCGTAAGGCCTGTATATCGTTTAAAATACCGGATAAAATTCTGTGAGTTGCTGTACTGTAATCTTTGCGCGATGTCAAAGACACGCATATCGCTTTCCTTTAACCATTTCTTTGCTGTTTCCATACGATATTTTGTGAGATATTCGCCGAAATTTTCACCTGTTTCTTTTAAGAATATACGCCTGAGATAGCTGGGGTGATAGTTTAAACCGGCGGCACAGATCTCGATGGATAATTCCTGGTCAAATTTTTCATGTATCATGGCAATCATTTCCGTCACTATTTTTTTACTTCTGATATTGCTTGTTTCCTGAAGGCAGTGGACAAATGGATCGATAACGCAGCTGGTAAACCAGGCTTTAATTTCTTCTCTTGTCTGTAATTGAAATAGTTGTTCAAGCAGTGATTCTTGTCCGTTATGAAAGATATCACAGTCCGCTTTTGCCTCCTGGACAGTAGTAATCAGCTCAATCAATATGCCCGCTATAGGAATCTGATATTCAAGATGGCTTACCTGCATTTGAAAAACATTATCTAAAAAGATATCCAGCCAGTAGACGGCCTGTTCTTTGTTCAGTGTTTTGACAGCATTTATAAGCTCTCTCTGGGATTCCAGATAAGAGACGGGGGAGACGCTTTGGTGAACCAGGGTAGTTTTATAAAAAACAACAGAATTGTTTCCCTGCTTGATACGGTATTTTAAGGCCTCCATACCTTCCCTGAAGCCGTTGGCTGCGTCTTTGAAATTCGTAAATGGCCTGCTGATTCCTATACTGACCGAGATTCCAAAATATCTGGTAATATGCTCCTGAATAGATTTTGATATTTTCTGTAAAATAATTTCTGATTTTTCATCCTGTTCTCCTATATTTCCTACAATCGTCACTTGAGACTGCATAAGAATCACCGGTGTCAGCAGGATATATTTTTCCAGCAGTTCGCTGGCAATATTGTTGATGGCAAACATAAGAATATCATTGTCATATTCATGGCCTTCAAAATCATCAAAACGGTCGCATTGGATAACCATTACATATTTTGACGTCCCGTTGATTCCGATGCTGAACAGAGACAGGCTTTGTTCCAGCTCCATATCGTTTAAGTTGCCAAGCAGAATTTTAACCGAAAAATATTGTTTCAGCTGTCTGAGCTGGTCCTGCATCTGAACAGACTGGCTGGAGATATTGGCTGCAAGGGCGGATATTCTTTTTTTGATAAAGAGCAGTTCATCTCTTTCACCGGTATCATAGAAGGAATCCAGAAGTTCCTGATAAATACCATATATGGGTTTATATATTTTACGCGATCCGAAAATCGAAATCATCAGCACTGCAAGGAAACAAAAAAGGGCTATAAGAATGGTAAAATGCCGAATTACCTTGGAATCATGGAGAATATCGTCGATGGAGACAAAAGAAACATAGTACCATCCATTGTAATCTGATTTAGATGCCGCAATGCTGAAGGTTTCTTCTTCTACGGTTATTTCAAAAATGCTTTGTGTCAGTATGAGAGAGGACAGCTGCGAATTTTCATAAGATTTTCCTATCAGCGTCTTGTCTGTAGAGGCTATGACACGAAACTGGCTGTCTAAAATTATGGCCTGATGACCGGTTTGCTCTGAGGAAAGAGCTTGGGACAGATATGCGCAGGGAATTTTTATGATTGCAATTCCCATAGGGTTCATGGAATTGAGAGGAATTTTTTTATCAAATTGACAGAATCCCCTGCAAAAAAGAAATCATAAATCTTTTGTTCTTTTGGAGTAGAATCAAAATAGGAGATCCTCTTCTGTCTGGTTGCTTGTCTTAGAAAATGCAAATACGCCGTTAAATCCTGACTGGGTACAGGCACGCAGTTCTCCGTTTTCAGCCTGTATTTGATAAATGGTATCAAAAATTTCCATTTTTGCATCTGCCGCTTCCATGTTCTGAAGTTCAGGAGTTCTGGACTGTACCTGAGAGACCACCGTATCCAGACGTTCATGGGCATCGGTTAAGGTCTGAAAATAGAGGCCTGTTTTTTCTTTATCTAATAACTCATAGAATTGTGATGACTGAACAGTTGCAAAATCTGTATTCATCAGGCCTTCGTCATAGAGACGTTTCATGAAGGCAAGGGTCTTTTTGTGAGGCTCTGTCATGAAAACAGGGATAAGCTGTCCGTTTTCTTCCACCCAGCCGTTGCCTCCGCCGTGGGCTACGTCAAGAATCTCCATCATATCGCCTGATATGGATCCTGTCTCTGTTACTCCCACTAATACCCCATAAGTATCATTTACGCCGTTGCCATCCGGATCCTGTGTGGCAAATGCTTTTATAAGTTCATAGATTTTGTCTACGGTAACAGGCTGTTCAATGGTAAGTCCAAGAGATTCTGCCCAGTCTTTCCGGTATATGATGCCGTCACGGGTTAAGGGGCGGCCCCGGGGCAGGCCGTAAAGCTCTCCATTGATGGATGCATTTTTTAAAGTCTGCTCATCATAGTTGTTTTTTAAATACTCTGTCTTATCCATATAATCGTTTAATCCCCAGAACATACCGGCCTGTGCTGCGTTTACATATGCAGATGCTTTGGGATCCAGGATACCAATGGCGTTGGGAACATCATTGGAAGTTATCATGAGATTTACTTTTTCATTGTACGTACTGGAGGGGGTGAAAATAAATTCAACTTCCACGCCTGTGAAATCCATGATCTTCTGTTCCAGCTCATTGCCTGCTGCTGGTGCTTCGGAATAGAAGAGAGGAAGCATAATTGAAATTTTAGGTCTTGGTTCATTGGTATTGTTATTCTGCGTGGAAGCAGCGGTTGGATTATTGCTGTCTTGGGCAGTTGTCTCGCTGGCAGCAGAATCATTTTTCGGTAATGACGAGCTGCATCCTGTTATCAGGCAGATGCCAAAGGAAGCGGTACACAAAATTGCCAGCGCCTTTTTTATTTGTTTTTTCATATGGATTTTTTCTCCTTTTTTATGGTTATGGATGTTTTATCCTTTTACGGAGCCTACTAAAAGACCTTTGGTGAAATATTTTTGCAAAAAAGGATAAATACAGAGGATAGGAATGGTTGCAACTACAATCGTACACATTCGTACTGTTACGGGAGGAATAAAATTGGCTCCTCCCATAGCATCTCCTACTTCGGATGCGCTTAGTACAATCTGTCTTAAAATAACCTGAATGGGCCATTTTTTTGAATCACTGAGATACAGCATAGCATAAAACCATGAATTCCAGTGTTCCACTCCGAAGATGATGGCAAATGTTGCCAGCAATGGCTTGGAAAGGGGAAGGATGATACGGAACAAAATTACCAGGTCATTGCAGCCGTCCATTTTAGCAGATTCCTCCAGCTCCACAGGAAGTTCCTGAAAATAGTTTTTAAAGAGCATCAGGTTAAAGGAACTGATAACATATGGAAGAATCAGGGATTTGTAGGAATTTAGAAGCCCCAGTTTCTGTACGATGATAAACATGGGTATCATGCCTCCGTTAAACATCAATGTAAATATGACGAGAAGTATCATAGTTTTCCGTCCAAATAAGTCTCTGTGGGCCAGAGGATAGGCGGTAAGGGAAGACATAAGCAGATTCATAAAGGTTCCCGTAATGGTGACAAAGGTTGAAACCAGAAGGCCCCGGGGAATGGTTCCCGTGGAAAATATATATTTATAGGATTCCAGGGAAAACGTTGTGGGAAACAGTATAAAATCCTTGGACAGATATTCTTCAACGGAAGTAAAGGATGATGCCACTACATGGATGAAGGGGAGAATCATAATAAGGGCTATGATTCCCAGAAGAATGATATTGATAACATCGAAGCAGCGGCTTTTCATGCTTTGTTTTACTTTAAGACTTTTAGCCATTGTATGTTCCTCCTCTAGTAAAGTCCTTCTTCACCCAATTTTTTTGCAATAGTATTTGCCATCAAAACAAGAGTTAACGCTATGACGGATTTAAACAGCCCGACGGAAGCGGAATAGCTGAACTGTCCGCCTTTAATGCCCATTTCATAAATATATGTATCAAAAACTTCACCTGCATTGCGGTTGACAGAATTGAGCATAAGCATAATCTGTTCAAAGCCGGTATCCAGAAACTGTCCGATACGCAGGATTAGCATGGTGACAACCGTGCTTTTGATACCTGGAAACGTCAGATATTTTACCTGCTGCCAGCGTCCGGCCCCGTCGATTCTGGCGGCTTCATAGAGAATCGGGTCAATGCTGGCAATGGCAGACAAAAACAGGATTGTCCCCCAGCCGGCTTCTTTCCATATAAGCTGTAGAAGAATCATAGGGCGGAACGCTGTTTCAGAAAGAAGAGGATTTATGGGATTCTTATTTATAGATAGTAAGATTTCGTTTACCAGGCCTCCTTCCGTAGTAAAAAATGTATAGGTTAAAGATGCCACTACCACCCATGAAACTAAATGTGGAATGTAGACAATGGTCTGTATCACATTTTTGTAATAAGAATGCTTTAATTCATTGATCAGCAGTGCCAGGATAATGGGAAGAGGGAAAAACAAAAGGATATTCATGCATCCCAAAATCAGGGTGTTGCGCAGCAGTGTCCAGAACATGGGTTCATGGAAGAATCTTTGAAAATGGGAAAATCCTACCCATGGGCTTTTGGCAAACCCTAAAAAGGGTTGATAATTTTGAAATGCGGAAACTAGTCCCAGCATGGGTGCAAACCGGAATATGGCATAGTAAATAATTCCGGGAATCAGCATGATATACAGCCAGCGTTTTCTTTTTATTTGAATAAAGAGTTTGGATTTAATTTTCATCACTTCCTTTTTCTATGGTAAATCATGTCCTGCAGCACGATATATTTCATACCATTCCTGCCGTGTAAGAAAGCATGTATCTGCCTTGCAGATATCTATCAGACGTTCTGGTTTTGTGGTTCCTGCGATTACCTGAATCCTGGCAGGATGCCTTAAGATAAAAGCTGCCGCTATTGCCGATGGCGTTACATGATAAATGGCTGCAATCTGTTTTAAAACCTGATTCAGCTGCCTGAACTTATCATTGTCTAAAAATACGCCTTCAAACATGCCGTATTGGAACGGGGACCAGGCTTGAATAGAGATATCTTTCAGGCGGCAGTATTCTAAAACGCTTCCATCCCGCATTATGGCTTCTTCTCTTTTGGTATTTACATGAATACCGGAATCCAGCATACAGGTATGTGCCGCACTCAGCTGAAGCTGGTTGATAATTAGGGGATAACGTATATATTTTTGAAGAAGCTCTATCTGCATAGGGTTACAGTTGCTGACTCCGAAGCAGCGGACTTTTCCGCTTTGATGAAGCAGGTCAAAGGCTTCCGCTACCTGTTCAGGCTCCATAAGCGTATCCGGACGGTGCAACAGCAGAGTATCTACATATTCGGTTTGAAGACGTTTTAAACTGTTTTCCACAGATTGAACGATATGCTCTGTTGAAAAGTCATAATAACCATTGCAGATACCGCATTTTGTCTGTAAATATATGGTTTCACGGACCGCTGCATTCATATGGAAAGCTTTTGCAAAGATTTCCTCTGACTTTCCTTGGCCATAGATATCAGCGTGCTCGAAAAAATTGATTCCCTGCTCCAGCGCCGTATGGATTAAACCGGCAGCTTCTTTGACAGAAAGCTGCTCCATGCGCATGCAGCCGAGAGAAATGGAGCTTACGGGCAGGATCCCTCCCAAACGGATTTGTTTCATAGATTCTCCTTCTTTTCTTTAAAGTTCTGCCGCCGGTCGCAGCAGTTTATTCTTGTTTTATACGGCGGAATTTCTGAAGGAAAGGATGAAAGCCTCCTGACATTCCCTTTCCTTCGGGATATACGGTCCAGATATCTCCGTATGGAATGTTAACTTCTCCAACCAGAATATTATCCTCATGGTCAAGACAAATTCCGTGTGCAGTAAAAAAGCTTCCTGCCTGGCCGCTGTCTTCTGTACCAATCTGTGATACTTCATTGCCCTGTTTGTCGAATACCCGTACCTGGGAATGGTGGCGCCGGGTGCCGGGTTCATAAAGTACATTGTCAATGAACATTAATTCCCCTAATTCTGCAACATATACGTAATTATCTTTAATGCAGACATCAGCAGGCCGCCAGATATCATTCCAGATATTTTTTAAGTTACCGTCTCCATCGAAAATTTGAATCCGTTCATTTTCTCTGTCGCACACGTAAATGT
This sequence comes from uncultured Hungatella sp., assembly GCA_910588325.1. Taxonomy (GTDB): domain Bacteria; phylum Bacillota; class Clostridia; order Lachnospirales; family Lachnospiraceae; genus UBA3402. The sequence goes on along the minus strand of CAJUPP010000002.1, from coordinate 31,958 downwards.
CGTTGTTTGAATGGTCAATTCCGATTCCGTGAACTACCTGAAACTGTCCTGGCCCGTTTCCCGGCTCTCCCCAGGAATGCAGCCTTCTGCCGTCTTTGGAATAGTGATGAACCCGTGCGTTTCCATATCCGTCTGCAATATAAAGGTCTCCGTCGTCGGTTACATCAATTTTTGCCGGATGATTGAAGGAATCGCTGCTGTATCTGATGGTACGGAAATCATAGTTGATGCAGCCATTGTCACAGGGGCTGTCCGGTGTTCCGATAGTCATTAACAATTTTCCTTCATTGGAAAATTTAAAGATACAGTTTCGAATGCCGTCTACAACATAGATATTGTCTTCTTTGTCAATACATAGTCCGTGGGCATTTTTGGTTAATCCTGTTCCGATGCCTCTCAGATACGTTCCATTTTTATCAATGACAATGACTGGAGTGTTCATTCCGCTGCAGATACGGGTGGTATAATAGATATTTCCCTGTGAATCTACGGCGACGCCTGAGACATCCGGCATTTTCTTAATTGTGAAATCCATAGGAACAAATTCAAATTTTAATGGTTCTTTCATAATGCATTCATTCTTCTCCTTTCGCTTCTGCCGGGGCTTAGGGCTTAGATGCCGCCCGGCTTAGATGATGGGGCTTAGATAAGCTTGTGAGAATTATAGTATGGAGAAGTATAACATGCTATAATCACTTTTGTACTTTTCTTATTTTGCAGCGGATTTCCTGTGATTGACGGTTTTTTAACGGAAATTTTTTATTGAGGAGCATATAAGATTATATGGGAAACTATTGGGTTTATTGATGAAGATGGGAAGACTGTGATATGTATATAGTTTTGTGATTGGGAAGGTGCTTTTGAAGGTTGTGGAAGGAGTTTAAGAATGAATATAAAATAGATATAAAAATTTCACCCCAGGGCTTTTTTGGAAAGTTCCGGGGTGATTTTTAATAGCCGTTTTCAATGATTTCCAGCATTTGCCTTGGGGTTACTACAAAAGGTTTTATGGGAAAGTGTCTGGTATTTCCGGTTACCAGATAGGTATATTCCTGAGTTCTATGTGCCAGTACAACTTCAAAAAATACTGCATCATCCGGATCAGGGAATAATTCTCCTGATGCCAGGCGTATTTCATGGATACCTCGTTTTTTTATCTCTTCTATTAACTGTTCGATTCTGTCAGTGGGAAAATGGAATTTGTCGCGCTTTAGCACATCATAATATTCTGTCAGTATCTCTTCATTATAAACGGGGATGATTTCTCCGGTGATTATATGGCTGACTATTTTTCCTGGAGCGCTTTTAAAAAAGCTGGCAGAAAGTAAAGCAGATACAAGGACATTTGTATCAATCACAGCATAATACATATTATTCCCTCCGCTTTGATTTTCTTTCTGAACGGGAAGCGGAAATCTCGGCATTGATTTCATCCAGACTCATTCCTAACAGTCCATTTTCTTCCGCGCTTTTACGTAAGTCCATGATTACCTGCATTCCTTCACGATTCTGGTATGTGCTTTTATTGACTTTAATGTCAAATGGGATACCGCCTTCCTGAAGACATTTTTTCAGGAAAATTTTTATGGCTGTAGACATATCCAGTCCTAGTGTATCAAATAGTTTTACAGCTTCATTCTTTAACTCTGTATCGATTCTGGTCTGAATCAGACTGTTTTCCATCTATTATACCTCCATACTGTTTCATACATAAAGATGAATTTGTAATTATATTATATGTTATTTCATATATTCGGTCAAGAAGTATAATTTAGGAATACCTAGTGCAACACTGTACTAGGTTTAGTGGGTTTTGTATTTCCTTTTTAAATGAAATGTCAAAGCCAGGCAGATTGCTATACACAGAAGGGACAGGAATAACCACAGGAAAGAGGAACCTATTAAGTTTCCATACGTAGTTATGCCGGTGACGCCATATATCTCTTTGGACGGCGTGTCTTCTGGGAAAAACATTGTGAGGAAACTTCTGCCGTTTATTTGATATAGGACGCAGGAAATCAAACTGATACAGGCTACGACAGAGAAAAGGACGGCAGCTGTCAGGGGAACCTTCCACAAAATGGAATTTTCCTGATTTTTTTGTTCTTCTGCTTCTTTTAGAAGCCGGGCTTTGACTGTTTGTATATCTCCCAGGTCTTTTAAGGTACGGGCCTGGGCCTGGTCTTTGTCAAAACCATTCTGTAATTCATTCTGGTATCTGTTCCAGGCATCTTCCTTTAGCCTGGAGAGAAGAAAATCTTTTATTTTTGGAGTTTTTATGTCCTCCGCGGCTTCCTCGGTAAATTTGTCTAACTGCTCCGGAAGGGTGAAGGTAGGACGGGGTGGAAGATAAGCAGTATTTTTCATGGCAGTTGTTCCCCTTTCTTTTCCTTTTCTATAGTTTCTGGATAGTTTAGTTTTGCGTCTCCAGGATACGCAGCAATTCTTGTCCGTTTACATGGACGGCATGTATTTTTCTATTGCTGTCTAATTGAATTTGTCCTGTTATCTGAATTTGTTTTTCGTCTGTCCCGGAAGTGTGAACCAGCAGTTCCGCCTCGTAGGTCATGATATCTTTTTGGTTCGTTCTTGCTATATTTAATTCCTGAAGCGCAGCTGAAGTTCCCTGCTCCATGGCCCGATAGTGGAGAAAAGCAATATTGTCCAGGCGGATGCAGTCTTCAATAAAACTGTCTGATACTATGTCTCCAAACATTTCCTCATATACATGTTTTATAAGTGCGTCATCCGGTGAGAAAATATCTGGCTTCTGTGAGTTTTTGACAATATCATCCACCACTGTATCCATAGTGCCGTAAGCCTCTTTTATGGGTTCGGCCGGGAGATTCAGCATAGCTGTCAGAATTTTTTCAGCATTTCTGACAGGCTGGTTATGCATACGGAATAAGGCGGCGATGCCAATCCCTATGATAATCAATATTGGGATTATATAGTAAATTTTAAAATGCTTCATTCTATATGTTTTCCTCATTATTTCATGCGGCATGGGGGATTATGAAATCATGTTAAAGATCAAAAGAATTCCTGCACCAATGACTGCCAGATCCATGATACAGCAGATACAGGCAAAACGCCACATGCGAATATCTTTTACTGCATAGTTCCATGGTTTTCTTGCAGAATAGTGAACTTCAATAGTATCTCCGGCCTTCCATCTGTCCTTTGGCCCAAGGTATGGATAATGCCCCCGAAATTCTCTTTCTCCAGATTTCCACTGAAAAATGGGATAGAATCGTCTGCCGCCAATTCCAGGTTTCAAGGGAGGATAGGCAAAATTACGGTCCTGTGTTTCTTCTACAGGGTTGAAATGTTCTCCTGTCTTTTCTTCAACGAAACGGCGGGAGGCTGTTGATTCTGCCATATTTATGGAAAAAACAGTACCGTCGGCCTTCTCTTTATAAAGGAGCCATTTGAAATAGTCTGTGATACGAGTGGAGATTTCTGTAAATAAGAGAATTCCGCCTATGCATATTATAAGAAATGCTGTGAGTAGTAAGAGTACTTTAAAATACAAGATATTCACCTCCTACTTTATAATATTAATATTGTACCAAATTGCTAACGCAGTGGCTTGCCTACGCAATTCCTTTGTGCTACACTATCCCTAACATAAATTGTTTGAATAATTTTCTGATACAAATAGGAAAGAATCAAATTTAGAGTAGGGTATATATTTGCTCTTTTTTATTACGCTGAATCTGATACTTTTCTTAAATATTATAACATTAAAGTTGTTTATTTAAAAGAAATAATTGGTAATATTTTAAAATATATGAAGAAATATAAAGCTGGTCAATTAATAACCAGCCTTATATAAATATATTATTTATCTTGTTTAGGTAATTCTATATTCAATTGACCAATATATTGATCGTTGATATCCCAAGCAAATCCACAGCTTTTACAATAATAATACGAAATAACATGAAATTGTCCAACAGAATAATCAGGAATTATTTCATTATAGAGTTCTACATAATCGTTATCAATAGTATTATGATATTTTTTATGTGGACAGTTATTTTGATTATAGTCAAATGCTAAAGCAGGCATCGCGCTTGAAATAAGTAATATAAATGTCATTAAACTAACAGCTATTTTTTTATGAATATTTTTCATCATATATCCTCCTTGTATTTTTATTATATAAAATTTGATTTAAAACAATGGAATCACCTCTTTTAATATAATTATTAATTATTTAGTATTATAATATAAAAATGCTAATTAGTCAATAGTTAATTGACAAAATAATACAAAAATGCTAATCTGTTATAAATTATTATTTGAGGGAGGTGAATAAATTTGAAGAATACACTAGCTGCTGCAGAACTTGAATTTATGAGCTTTTTTTGGGCTTCTGATGGAGAAAAATGTAAAAAAGATCTGGTAGAGGAGTTTTCTAAAAAAGGAAAAAGCGGCAGTAATATTTCATTTTTTCTATATAAACTGACAAAGAAGGGGTTTCTGATTTCAAGAAGGGAAGGGCGTAATTTTTATTATAAGCCATCTATTTCCAAATTAGAATATGAACAGTTTCTTATTAATAATAATCTGAGTAAGACATATGGGCAGTCCTTGGAAATGATTTTGGCTAATTTTTGCGGGAGGGAGTCTCTGAATGAGAGGGAATTAGAGAATGTCAGGGAATGGTTGAAAGATTTAGAGAAAGAATTAGGTGATACAGAATGATTTATTTTATTACCTTGATGATGTCGGCATCGATTACTATTATGTTAATGATGTTATTTTTGATAATAGTGGCTCGTAAGGAGCAATATGCCCATACCTGGATATATGGGTTGATAAAATTAGGAGTGATTTTATTAACCGTTCCGTTGATGATTTTGACGTTACTTTTATTGTATTCCATATTAAAGCGTGAAATATTGCCTATAGGGGAGGAGCAGCCAAGTGTAATACTTATTTACAGAGAGAAATATTCTATTTTGAAAAGATTTTATTCATATCGCCCCTATGTATGGATTATCTTTTACGGATGGTTGGCAGGAATTGCAGCTACTTTGGTGAAGTTAGGAATTGATGTTTTTAGATTTTATAAAAATATAATAATTGGAAGTAAAAGAGTAACAGATGAAACTGTTTTACATACTGTAAACAGGGTGAAACAAGATTTATCTATAAAAAAGCCGGTTTTTGTGTGTTATAATGAAGCAGTTACATCCCCAATGCTTATAAAAATGAAAAATTACATACTTTTGTTTGGGGATATGGATTTAACCAATGAGCAACTTGTTTTGGCTGTCACCCATGAACTTGTACATTTAAAAAGAAAACATATATTGTTTAAACGATTGGGTATGGTGATAAGGGTCATTTATTGGTTTCATCCGTTCGTGTGTTATTTTTTAAATTTTTTATCGGAGTATTGTGAATTAGATTGTGATAGGGAAGTGTTGAAAGATGCTACAAAGGAACAAAGAAAGGCTTACGTGGAAATGTATTTGAAATTGTTGTCTGGTAACATATACAGGAATCCGGTTATTCAAAGTTCTTTTATAAACAGCAACAAGAAAGAGAAGGTTGAGAGGAGAATTAAAAATATGATGAATCAGAACATAAAGAAAAATATAAGGAGAATGGCAGTTATATCAATAGGATATGTTCTTTTATTCCCGACTATTATTTATGGTGCTACGATAGGAGGATTGAAACTTCAGAATGAGTTTGTACTGTCTTATAAAGACCCCTATATTGAAGAGGAGGAGGCTATTCAGTTTATTGAGGAAGATGAGCAGCCTATGATTCGGAATCATGTGAAATATGTTGTTATGGATTTACGGATTAATAATTCTTTGGATGAATATATTCAACCGGGGGATTGTGCGGCTATCTGTGTAAATTCGGATTCTTCATATTTAAGAGTTTTTGTTTCCGGAGAATTTGAGACAGATTTTTTTAAGGTATCGGTAAATGGTAAGTCTGTGACTTCGTCCTATGGTATGGTATCTCATCGATTTAGTGTAAGTGCTAATAAAACATATTGTGTGTATATAGACAATACATCAGATGAAGAAATTCATATTACAGGCAGTATTTATTCATAAATAGTATTTTCCCTTTAAAATAACAGGTAAAAGTGATAAATAGGGACAAAATCTGATTTTTACCGACATAAAAAATTGTTGCGCAATATTCTCTCTACAGATATAATTGTTAGTGTATGAAAGAGGTGAAAAGACTGTGCAAAAGCTGGTTATATATAAACTTGGTCCTGTTGAACAATGTGAATTGGAGTGTTCACATTTTATGACATTTACCGGGTTTCAGGCATCTGGAAAGAGTACCATTGCAAAAGCGATATATTATTTCAGGACCATAAAAGAGGATATAGAGGAGCTTGCTAAAGTACAGGCCTATAAGTCTGTTTCAATAGATGGGATGGAAGAAGAATATTATGTAGGTGATAAAGAGAATTTAGGGCAGGCATTAGAAAACCATTTACGTGTGAAATTTTTAAGAACCTTTGGTTCTTTGTTAGGTATGTCTGATAAAATGTATATGGAGTATTATTTTACAGAATCTTGTTTTGTAAAAGTTTCTTTAAAACCTAATATAAACTGTTCAGCACCTAATTCCGTATGTATAACGGTTAGTGAAGAGTTAAACAATTTTTTACGTGAACGGAATCATTTTCTTTCTGTCATTCCCTTAGGGATAGATGAAGATAAAATGAGAAGATTCAAGGCAGAATTATGTGGGATTTTTGATGATAAGATTTCTGTTGTGTATATTCCGGCAGGGCGCAGTATGATAACATTGCTGTCACAGCAGTTAAGTTATATATATGCAACTATGGATGATATGCAGAAACGTACTTTGGACAGCTGTACGAAAGATTATCTTGAGAGGATATTGCGTCTGAAGCCTCAGTTTTCAGAGGGACTTAAAGGGCTGATGGAATACTCGCCAGGAAATAGTAAGATACCGCAGAAACTTATGGAACAGGCTTTATGTCTGATAAAAAAAATATTGCGCGGTATGTACCGTTATAGGAATGGGGAAGAGCAGATTGTTCTTGACAATGGGGAATATGTAAAGATGAATTTTTCATCTTCCGGACAACAGGAGTGTGTCTGGATTCTGAATCTGTTATTTTATTATTTGCTGCAATCGAAACCATATATGTTTATTATAGAAGAGCCAGAGTCTCATCTGTTTCCGGAATCCCAGAAATATATAACGGAATTCATTGCACTTGTAAGTAATTGCGGACATTCTGTTTTGGTGACCACTCACAGCCCCTATGTGCTAGGGACACTTAATAATTTACTGTATGCCCATGATGTGGGGAAACAAAATGTAAGTGAGGCAGGGAAAATCATTCCTGAGTCATTCTGGCTGGATTACAGAAGATTCGATTCATGGTTTGTAAAAGAAGGTAGTATTGAGAACTGTATGGACATGGAAATTCATATGATACAGAATGAGAGAATTGATGAAATATCAAAAGTAATTAATTATGATTTTGATGAACTTCTAAAATTGCAGAATAAAGATGAAGGAAGTCGGTGATCGAATGCCTTTAAAAGGTTTTGAATCATTGTGCAGTAAAAATGCTGCTCAGATAATATCGCGGGATAAAGGAAATCCTCAGTACCATAGAGGGATAAATAACGCAAGGGCGTATGTAACACATTATAAAATTGATGGAACCGTAATTAAGTCAGGAAACAGATGTGATTATCTGTTAATGAATGAGGAAAAGAAGGTTGCATATTTAATCGAATTGAAGGGATCTGATTTAGTAAAAGCTTCACAGCAGCTGGAGGCTGCAGAAAAGGCTTTGCAACAAGAATTGTCTGACTATACCCTGCAATATCGTATTGTTGCCAATAAATGTAAGACCCAGGAGATTCATTCCTCTGCATATCGAAAATATCAGATACGCTGGAAGGGGAAATTTATACAAAAGACAGGATTTATTGAAGAAAATATATAAAATCTGCTTGACTTAACCTTTTTCCTTCTATATAATTGATACGATGTTTAATTTTGTGAAAGTCAAGATCCTTATGTGAATAAGTTGGGATAAAGAGGAGGTGCCTGCGATATGAAGATGACATTTCAGCCAAAAAAAAGACAGAGAGCAAAAGTTCATGGTTTCAGAGCCAGAATGAGTACTCCGGGCGGAAGAAAAGTGTTAGCTGCCAGAAGAGCAAAGGGAAGAGCAAGATTATCTGCTTAAGCAGTCAGGCCGCAAGAGATTGTGGCCTTTTCTTTTCTGTAAATTGATTGTTAAATTTTAGGTAAACCCTTTAGAAACCGCAAGATCCAGAAGAGTCCGGGGAGTTGCGGCTCTGACATTTGATCAAAAGTTTGCAGGCAGGGGGATGTTTATGAAGAGATTTCCTTCTATTAAAAAGAACAGTGATTTTCAGATCGTTTATAAGAATGGAACATCCTATGCCAACAGGCTGCTTGTTATGTATGTGTATCCCACAGACGGAAAGGAGACGCGCATCGGGATCTCGGTCAGCAAAAAGGTGGGTAACAGCGTGGTGAGACATCGCGTGACCCGTTTGATAAGAGAGAGTTTTCGTTTGAACAGAGAGCATATGGATTCTGGACTAGACATCATTGTGGTCGCCAGGGCGGCGGCTAAGGATTCGGATTACAAAAAAATAGAGAGTGCATACAGGCACTTGTGCGGACTGCATAACATTATGAAAGAATCGAAGTGATAAGATTGATAAGAAAACTTTTGATATGGTGTATTCGGGGATATCAGATTTTTTTATCGCCCTTAAAGGTAAGATATCACTGTATTTACACGCCTACGTGTTCTCAATACGCCATTGAGGCACTTAAAAAGTATGGTGTGGTGAAAGGTTTGTGGCTGTCCACAAAGAGGATACTTCGGTGTCATCCCTGGGGCAGAGGCGGTTATGATCCAGTTCCGTAACGACGAGGAGGTAGCTCATTGGATTTATTAGTTCTGACAAAGACAGGCGGGGTATTCGGCCCTGTTGCTGAGATTTTAGGCTGGATTATGGAGGCATTGTTTCAGTTTACCAGTCTTTTTGGCGTAGTAAATATCGGTTTAAGTATTATTTTGTTTACAGTGGTTATGAAACTGCTTATGTTTCCCATGACACTGAATCAGCAAAAGTCCAGTAAATTGATGGCTGTCATGCAGCCGGAGCTTCAGGCAATTCAGAAGAAATATAAAGACAAGAAAGACAATGATTCCATGATGAAGATGAACGTGGAGACCAGGGCTGTCTATGACAAGTATGGTACTTCCATGACAGGAGGATGTCTTCCTCTTTTGATTCAGCTTCCTATTTTACTTGCTCTTTATCAGGTTATTTACAGAATTCCTGCATACGTATCTTCTGTACGTCATTATTTCGATTTGATTATTGAAAAGCTTCCTTCCGGATTTGCCTCCAATGAAGTGTTTACCGGTCTGGCAGAAAGTTACAGATTGACCAATGTGGATTATACTGATATGGATAAGGTGGTGGATCTGCTTTATAAATTAACTCCGGTTCAGTGGACGGAGCTGACAGAGGCATTTCCTGATATTGCTACAGTGGTCACAGGCACCGGGGATAATGTTATCCAGTCTATCAACCGGATGCAGCAGTTTTTAGGAATGAATATTTCCTACACTCCCTTCAATGTAATTATGGGATTTGTGAAAGATAAGAATGCATTTTCCATCGGAGTTGTGATAATTGCCTTTTTGATTCCGATTTTGTCCGGTTTGACTCAATGGTACAGTACAAAGCTGGTAACTGCCAATCAGCCTGCCCAGCCGTCAGGTGACGGCAATCAGGGTATGGGCGCAGAGATGATGAAGTCCATGAATGTTACTATGCCGCTGATGTCCGTGTTTTTCTGTTTTTCTTTCCCGTTAGGTATTGGTGTTTACTGGGTAATCAGCAGCCTGCTGCAGGTGATTCAGCAGATTGGCGTGAACAAGTACTTAAGCAAGGTGGATATCGATGACCTGATTGCTAAAAATGTGGAAAAGGCTAACAAGAAACGTGCAAAGAAGGGACTTCCTCCCACAAAGATTAATGGTACTGCAAGTCAGACTTTAAAACGTCTTCAGGAGGCAGAGGCCAAGGAAGAAGAAGAAAAGAATGCAAAGATAGAGAAAGCTCAAAGGACCATAAAGGAATCTACGGAATATTATAATAAGGATGCAAAGCCTGGAAGTTTGGCCGCGAAGGCAGCTATGGTTCAGAAGTACAATGAGAAACATGAGAAGCGCAGCAAATAGGAGGGGTACCTATGGATATGATTAAGGTAACTGCAAAAACTTTGGATGAGGCCATTACAAAAGCGTTAATTCAGCTGGGAACTACCAGTGATAATCTGGATTATACGGTAATTGAAAAAGGAAGTTCCGGATTTTTAGGTTTATTCAGCAAGGATGTGGTGATTGAGGCAAAGAAAAAAAGGGATAATGACCTTGAGATGGATAATTTGTTTGAGTCAATCAAAGCAGAGAGTCAGCCTGTAAAGGAGACAAAAGAGCCTAAGAAGGAAAGAGAAATCCAGAAAAAAGAACCAAAAGAACCGAAAGAATCAAAGAAAGAGAACAAAAAGGATAAGCCGGAACAGAAAAACGAACCAAAGCAAAAAGCAGAGTCAAAAAATAAATCAGAGAAATCAGATAACAGGCAGAAACAGGAAAAAGCAGAAAAATCAGAGAAGTCTGAAAAGGCATTAAAATCAGAAAAGTCGGAGAAACCTGAGAAGCCGGCAAAGCCAGAGAAAACGATTAATGTGGAAGCATGTGACAAATCTGCAAAAGAATTTTTAAGCCAGGTATTTCAGGCTATGGGAATTGAAGTTCAGCTTGAGACTTCTTATAATGAGTCAGACAGAGAATTAACTGTAAATATGTCCGGCGCTGATATGGGAATTTTGATTGGCAAGAGGGGACAGACTCTGGATTCTCTTCAGTATTTGGTAAGTCTTGTGGTAAATAAGGAATGTGACGGATACTTAAGAGTAAAACTGGATACGGAAAATTACCGTGCCAGAAGAAAGGAGACTCTTGAGACATTGGCGAAAAATATTGCTTATAAGGTGAAGAGAACCAGAAGAAGCGTATCTTTAGAGCCTATGAATCCATATGAAAGAAGAATTATTCATGCAGCTTTGCAAAATGATAAGTATGTAGTTACAAGAAGTGAAGGAGAAGACCCGTTTCGTCATGTTGTCGTTTCTTTAAAAAGGGACGGCAGAGAAAGAGAGAATCGGGGAAATCGGAATAATCAGCAGTCATAAACCGGAAGGGGAGCAGTTGCATGGAGTTTATTTGCGGCGGCTCCTCTTTTTGAAAATTATGTGGTATATCAGACAGAAAAGGTTTATTTGTGTTGGATAAAAAGGGTATGCAATGATTTGAAACGTGCACAGAACGGAGAAAATATGACAAAAACAGATACGATTGCTGCCATAGCGACAACTATGTCTAATTCTGGGATAGGAATCATCCGTATTAGCGGGGAAGAATCTTTTTCTATTTTAAAAAGAATTTTTAGAAAGAAAAATGGAAAGAACATTGAGACGGAAAAAACTCATACAGTGCATTATGGATATATTTTTGATGGTGATCAGATGATCGATGAGGTGTTGGTTCTTATAATGAAAGGACCTCACAGTTATACGACTGAAGATACAGTGGAAATCGACTGCCATGGCGGTATCTTGATGATGAAAAAAATACTGGAGACAGTAATTAAATATGGAGCGAGACTTGCAGAACCAGGAGAATTTACGAAGCGTGCCTTTTTAAACGGCAGAATCGACCTTTCTCAGGCAGAGGCGGTAATTGATGTAATTAATGCAAAAAATGATTATGCGTTGAAAAGTTCGGTGAATCAGCTAAGTGGTGGTATTTCAAAAAGGATCAGATCTTTGAGGGAAAAAATTATCTATGAGATTGCCTTTATAGAATCTGCTTTAGATGATCCGGAACATATTTCTTTAGATGGTTATGATTTTCAGTTAAAAGAAAAATTGTCTTCTATGATGAAGGAGCTTGAAACATTAATTGCGTCTTCTGATAATGGAAAGGTGATGACAGAGGGAATTCGTACAGTTATTATGGGAAAGCCCAATGTAGGAAAGTCTTCTCTTTTAAATATTCTGGCAGGGGAAGAGAGGGCTATTGTTACAGAAATTGCCGGTACTACCAGAGATACTCTGGAGGAACATATTTTTCTGCATGGAATCAGTTTAAATGTAGTGGATACGGCGGGAATTAGACATACGGATGATGTGGTAGAACAGATTGGTGTGTCAAGGGCAAAGGATGCTGCGAAAGATGCGGATTTGATTATCTATGTGGTGGATGGATCGGTTCCTTTGGATGAGAATGACAGACAGATTATTCAGATTGTGAGAGGGCGTAAGGCAGTGGTTCTTCTTAATAAATCTGATTTGGGGCAGATTGTTGAAAAAGAACAGCTTGAGAATCTTACAGGGCACCAGGTAATTCCTGTGTCGGCAAAAGAAAAGACAGGTATTGAGGAGCTGGAAAAAGAAATTTTGTCTATGTTTTATGAGGGGGACATTGATTTTAATGATCAGATATATGTGACAAATGTTCGTCATAAGACAGCGCTTATGGAAAGTTTGGACAGCCTTAAGTTGGTTGTAAAGGCCATTGAGGATGGTGTTCCGGAAGATTTTTATTCCATTGATCTTATGAATACTTATGAACGGCTTGGAAGTATCATTGGTGAAGCTGTAGAAGATGATTTGGTTAATGAGATATTTTCTAGGTTTTGTATGGGAAAATAAAAATTATAACTTTTTTCATATACTAACATAATTAAGAAGGAATGAGAATTATGCCTTATTTAGAAGAACACTATGATGTAGTGATAGTAGGGGCAGGACATGCTGGATGTGAGGCAGCATTGGCTTGTGCCAGATTGGGATTAGAGACGATTCTTTTTACAATCAGTATTGACAGCATTGCTTTGATGCCATGTAATCCTAATATCGGAGGAAGTTCTAAAGGACATTTGGTAAGAGAATTGGATGCTTTAGGCGGCGAGATGGGAAAAAATATTGATAAGACATTTATTCAGTCAAAAATGTTGAATGAGTCTAAAGGACCGGCGGTTCATTCTCTCCGCGCTCAGGCTGACAAGCAGGATTACTCCAGACAGATGCGAAGGACTCTGGAGAATACGGATAAATTAACTCTCAGACAGGCAGAGGTGTCAGATATTCTTGTGGAGGATGGAAAAATACGCGGAGTAAAAACATTTTCCGGAGCCGTATATCGCAGCAGGGCGGTAGTGTTGGCTACAGGAACTTATTTAAATGCCAGATGTATCTACGGAGATGTGAGCAATCCTACAGGCCCTAACGGATTGCAGGCGGCAACTCATCTGACAAACTCTTTAAAAGAACATGGAATTGAAATGTTCCGCTTTAAGACAGGCACTCCTGCCCGTGTGGATAAAAGAAGTATTGATTTTACGAAAATGGAAGAGCAGTTTGGGGATAAGAAGATTGTACCTTTTTCTTTTTCTACAGATCCGGAGTCTGTTCAAAAAGAACAGGTTTCCTGTTGGTTGACATATACCAATGAAAAAACTCATGAGATAATCAGAAATAATCTGGATCGATCTCCTTTGTTTTCTGGTACCATAGAAGGAACCGGCCCCAGATATTGTCCTTCTATTGAGGATAAGGTCGTAAAGTTTCCAGATAAAGAGCGTCATCAGGTATTTATTGAGCCAGAAGGATTATATACAAATGAAATGTATCTGGGAGGAATGTCAAGTTCTTTGCCTGAGGATGTTCAGCATGCTATGTATAAGACAGTGCCAGGATTGGAGCATGTAAAAATTGTAAGAAATGCTTATGCTATTGAATATGATTGTATTAATTCCAGGCAGTTGAATGCGACTTTGGAATTTAAGAATATTGAGGGTCTTTTCAGCGGAGGGCAGTTTAACGGAAGTTCCGGATATGAGGAAGCAGCGGCCCAGGGTTTTATGGCGGGAGTAAATGCAGCTATGAAAGTTTTAGAAAGGGAGCCTTTTATACTGGATCGTTCCCAGGCTTATATCGGTGTTTTGATTGATGATTTAGTGACAAAGGAAAATCATGAACCATACCGAATGATGACCTCCAGGGCAGAATATCGTCTTCTTTTGAGGCAGGATAACGCAGATTTAAGGCTTCGCGCCATTGGACATCAGATTGGGTTGGTTTCTGATGAGGAATATGAAAAAGTTCTTAAAAAGGAAAAGAATATAGAGTCAGAAATTGTGCGATTGGAAAATACCAATATAGGGGCCAATGCTTTGATTCAAAAGTTTCTGGAGAGTCATGGAAGCACACCGTTAAAAACAGGTGCTACTTTGGCAGAATTAGTGCGAAGACCTGAACTGGATTATTTTATGTTAGCAGAAATAGATCCTAAAATGCCGAAACTTTCTATTGATACAAAAGAACAGATTAATATAAATATAAAATATGAAGGATATATTCGTCGTCAGAAACAGCAGGTTGCTCAGTTTAAAAAATTGGAAAATAAGAAGCTGAATGTGGAATTTGATTATAGTGTTGTGAACAGTCTTCGGAAAGAGGCTGTCCAAAAACTGAATTTATACAAACCAATGTCTATCGGACAGGCTTCCAGAATTTCCGGAGTTTCTCCAGCAGATATTTCTGTACTTTTGGTGTATTTGGAGCAACAGAGATATATGAAGGAGAGAGAAAGTTCGATTTGACAAAGAATTATTTATTATATAGAAGGGAATTATCGATGGATAAGCAGTTTGAGATATGGATGGAAGAAGGATTGGAGGGAGAGATTTCTCTTTCAGAAAGACAGCTGAATCAATTTTATCTGTATTATGAGCTATTGATAAAATGGAATGAGGTGATGAATCTGACGGCTATTACGGAGATGAATCAAGTAGTGACAAAACATTTTATAGATAGCTTGTCACTGATAAAGATTGTTGATAATTTAGCCAGTACAGGGTTTTCTATTATAGATATAGGGACGGGAGCGGGCTTTCCGGGAATTCCTTTAAAGATTGCTTTTCCAAATATAAAAATTACTTTGTTAGATTCCTTAAATAAGAGAGTGAGATTTTTAGACGAGGTGATTGGAAAATTAAATCTTGAAGATATTGAAACAGTTCATGGCCGTGCAGAAGATTTGGGAAGAGATAAAAAGTATAGAGAAAGTTTTGATTTATGTGTTTCCAGAGCTGTGGCAAATCTTTCCACTTTGATAGAATATTGTTTGCCTTTTGTGAAAAAGGATGGCTTGTTTATTTCTTATAAATCTGGAAAGATTGAGGAAGAGTTGAGTCAAGCAAAGACTGCATTAAAAATATTAGGCGGAGAAATTATGAATACTATTACATTTCAGCTTCCTAGAGCAGATGGTGAAAGATGTTTAATTAAGATAAAAAAAATGAGAAATACGTCCAATAAGTATCCGCGTAAGTCAGGCCTTCCAGGTAAAGAACCGTTGAGGTAATTAGAAAATAAGAGGGAGAAAATGTTTCACGTGAAACATTTTCTCCCTCTTATTTTCTGTAAAACTATCGAATCCTTGCTGTAGGTCTGCGCATTTACCGCGATGACCGTACGACGCGCCAAAATGTACGTTTCTGGTATTTTGTGTGCTGTCAGCCTTAGATATTTACTTTATTTGGTATTAATCCTATTTTTACTTCGGTAATACCCAAAACATATCATAGTCCAAGTTCCTGGCACAACTGCATATCCGGCATTTACTTGTCCATGATTATCAAGTACATAACAACCACCTATAAATGTTAAAGTCAGAAAAACAATTCCTAAAATCAAAGCTATTTTTTGGATCCGTCCTATTTTTTCTATAAGAATGACTTTTACTATCATGCAAACTGCCAATAATATAAGCGTTAATAGTCCATTTATCAAAATGCTGGTATACCATGGAGAAGATCGCATAATATATAAATTTGGATATTTTTGAAAATGCCAGTATTTATATAATCCTGAACCAATAAACATACCGATAAAGGAGCCCATAATAATATTTAGTATCTGATTTATCTTTTTTTTCATGGTTATCCTCCTTAAAAATATATATCATACTATATTTTACTGCATATTTATAGGCTCATTTTTATAGGTACATAATTCCGAAAAGGGAGATACAAGTTTGGGTTTATTAATATAAAAATGTATTGATTGCAGATAAAAATTTATCTGTTTTTTCTATTTGTGGGAATTGTTTACATTTGGGTATCAATATATATTCAATGGCACAGTTGTAATTGGTATATTCCTTTAAAAGTTCTTCCTCATTTTCAATCTCTCCCCCTCCAATTAAATAAATACTGTTATCTATTTTTTTCAAGGCATTAATTATATTACAATTTGTATAATTGCATCGAACACTGGCATAAATTGATTTGGGAGAAAAACCTAAATGTGCAGTTTCATGACAAAGATTAATAAAACGTTTTTTTATAAAGTAAGGATTATAAAAAGCATTTGTAGCCAATGATTTTTCAATAGATTTTTTGCTGACTGCAATATGATAAATCAATGTTCCAATAATCGGAAAATCTAAAAGTTTTTTATAAAGCTTTGTCATCTTCCCTGGCAAATGTGAACAGGAAAGTATACTATCAGGATTTACTAATACTATACGATTAAATAGTTCAGGTGAATTATTACAAGCCATAATAATAAAATTCCCGGCATTTCCAAGAGCGATTACATCAGTTCGATGTCCTATTTCTGACTTAATGAAATCGGAGATCAACTGAACAAATAAATAGTTTGTATAAGTAAAACTTGGCTTTTCCGAACATCCACATCCTAGTAAATCAAGAGTATATACAGTATAAGTTTTCGATAATGCATAAATAACAGAATTCCACTGATGGCTTCCGGACCAAGAGTGAAGATCATGAACTAATAAAAGAGGTTTTCCTGAACCATATTTTTTGTAGTAAATATCTCCAAAACGCCAGCAATAATAATGATACTTTGATTCTTTTAATAAATTTTTGGAAGTCGAGGATACTTTTATATAATGATTAATTATTCCAGTTAGAGTTATGGCACTACTGGATAAAATAGTAGTAGTAAGCAATTTATTCTTGATAGACATTAATCTTTCTCCCTAAAATTTATTTATATTTTTATAAAAACATTATAATACAACTCTTATAATGTGACAACTTTTTAGAAATTAAAATATTATTAAAAGTTATTTTTAAGTCGTAAGAAAAACTTGTTTTTTAAAAGAAAACCATATGAAAAAAAATAAAAATATGCTATACTATCCCTTGTATCGGAAAGGAAGAATCATGGGAAGAATAATAGCAATAACAAACCAAAAAGGCGGTGTGGGAAAAACTACAACTGCTATTAATTTGTCAGCATGTCTATCAGAAGCAGATCAAAAAGTTTTGCTGGTGGATTTTGATCCGCAGGGCAATGCAACCAGTGGAGTAGGTTTGGAGAAAAGTACATTAGATAAAACAGTATATGAACTTTTAGTTGGAGAATGTCAAATAGAAGAATGTCTCTGCCGAGATGTCCAGCATTGTCTGGATATTCTCCCTTCCAATGTCGATCTGTCAGGTGCAGAGATTGAATTATTAGAATTTGAAAATAAGGAGTCCCTTTTAAAATCATATTTAAAGGATCTACACCAGTTTTATGATTATATACTTATTGACTGTCCTCCTTCATTAAATATACTTACTATTAATGCTTTAACAGCGGCTGACACAGTATTAATTCCAATTCAATGCGAATATTATGCTCTGGAAGGATTGAATCAGGTATTAAAAACAGTAAATTTAGTAAAGAAAAAATTGAACCCTTATCTGGAAACAGAAGGGGTTGTATTTACTATGTATGACGCAAGAACGAATCTATCTTTGGAAGTTGTAGAGAGTGTAAAGAAAAATTTAAGCCAAAACATTTATAAAACAATAATACCCAGAAACGTAAGGTTAGCAGAAGCACCAAGTCATGGTATGCCAATCAATCTATATGATTCCAGATCAACCGGAGCAGAGAGTTACCGTTTATTAGCAGCTGAAGTTATGAGTAGAGGAGAAGATATTTAATGGCAAAAAGAACAGGATTAGGAAAGGGATTGGGCGCAATTTTTGGGGAGGATATAGTAGAAAATCAGGAAAATGTTTCACGTGAAACATCAGGAAGTCAGTCAGACTCCAATTCTAAAAAAGAAGAGGCCCCAGGAAAAGAATATATGATGAAGGTATCATTGATTGAGCCAAATACGGGACAGCCAAGGAAAGATTTTGATTCAGAGTTACTTCAGGAATTGTCGGATTCTATAAAAAAATATGGAGTACTGCAGCCCTTGTTAGTTCAGAAAAAGGGAGATAGATATGAAATCATTGCAGGAGAGCGGCGTTGGCGTGCAGCGAAAGAAGCAGGTCTAAAAGAAGTCCCTGTGGTAATCAGAGAATACAATAAGCAGCAATCTATGGAAATTGCCTTAATTGAAAATGTACAAAGAGAAGATCTAAATCCTATAGAAGAAGCTATGGCATATCAGCAGCTGATGCAGGAATTTAAGTTAACCCAGGAAGAAATTGCAGAGAGAGTTTCAAAAAACAGGGTTACTATCACAAACAGTATGCGTTTGCTGAAACTGGACAAGCGTGTTCAGGAAATGTTAATTCAGGGATTGATTACAGGCGGACATGCGAGAGCACTTTTATCACTGGAAGATGGGGAACAGCAGTACCAGATATCTTTGAAAATAATAAGTGAAAAGTTAAGTGTCAGGGAAGTAGAAAAATTAGTAAAGGCATTGGGAAAACCTAAAAAATCTTCTAAAGAAAAAGAGAAGGAAGAGGATCAGGATATAAGCCTTATTTTTAAAGATCTGGAAGAAAGAATGAAACAAATTATGGGAACAAAGGTTATTATAAATAAGAGAGATCGCAATAAAGGAAAAATAGAAATAGAATACTATTCAGAAGCAGAGTTAGAAAGACTTGTTGAGTTAATTGAATCTATACACTAGACAGGAGACAAACATGGAAAATAGCATGCTAAATGGTTGGCCGATTGATCCTGCAGTGGTCATTATAAGTTTAGGGATAATTACAATACTTCTTTTAATTATAACGATTATATGCATTCTACAGACCAACAAATTATATAGAAGATATGATTATTTTATGAGAGGGAAGGATGCGGAGTCTCTGGAGGAGATTATCATAGAACAGATTGATACAATAAAAGAATTAAAAAATCAGGATAAGATTAATAAAGATGCAATCAGAAATTTATCTAGAAATGTAAAGGGTTCTTATCAGAAATTTGGAATGGTAAAGTATAATGCCTTTAAAGGTATGGGGGGAAATCTAAGCTTTGCCATTGCATTGTTAGATTTGAATAATACAGGGTTTATTTTGAATTCTGTACATAGCAGAGAGGGGTGCTATTTGTATATCAAGAGTGTGGATAAGGGAGAGACAGATATCTCTCTTGGAATTGAAGAGAAAGAGGCATTGGAACAAGCACTGGGATATTAAAAACTTATTGACGTTAATACGTTAGCTTGATATAATCTAAAACGTAGTTGGTTTTGAATAAGATTTTTATAATAAAAGGAGGAGTTATGGAATGTCATATGTAGATGAAATTTATGAGAGAGTTGTGGAACAGAATCCGGGAGAGAAGGAATTTCATCAGGCAGTAAAAGAGGTTTTGGATTCTTTAAGGCTGGTAATCGAAGCAAATGAAGAAAAGTATAGAAAAGCAGCTTTATTGGAACGTCTGGTAGAGCCAGAGAGAATCATTTCCTTCCGTGTTCCGTGGGTAGATGATGCCGGAAATGTACAGGTAAATAAGGGATATCGTGTACAGTTTAACAGTGCAATCGGACCATATAAGGGAGGACTTCGTCTCCATCCTTCCGTAAATCAGAGTATTTTAAAATTCCTTGGATTTGAACAGGTATTTAAGAACTCTTTGACGGGACTTCCTATCGGCGGCGGAAAAGGTGGTTCCAACTTTGATCCAAAAGGTAAATCTGACCGAGAAGTGATGGCATTCTGTCAAAGCTTTATGACAGAACTTTCCAAATATATTGGTGCGGACCAGGATGTTCCTGCAGGTGATATCGGTGTAGGCGGAAGAGAGATTGGTTATATGTATGGACAGTATAAGCGCCTGACTGGTTTGTATGAAGGAGTTTTGACAGGAAAGGGACTGACCTATGGCGGTTCTCTGGCACGTACTCAGGCAACAGGATATGGGTTGGTTTATATTCTGGACGAGATGCTGAAACACAATGGAAAAGAGCTGGCAGGAAAGACAGTGGTTATTTCCGGTTCTGGTAATGTGGCTATTTATGCTACAGAGAAAGCACAGCAGTTAGGTGCAAAAGTTGTAGCATTAAGCGATTCCAATGGATATATATATGACAAAGAAGGAATCAAGTTGGATGTTGTAAAACAGATTAAGGAAGTACGCCGCGGAAGAATCAAAGAATATGCGGATGAGGTTGCCGGTGCAGTTTATACAGAAGGTAAAGGAATCTGGACAGTTCCATGTGATATTGCTCTTCCATGTGCGACTCAGAACGAATTGAATTTGGAAGATGCAAAGACTCTGAAATCAAATGGATGTTTTGTAGTAGCAGAGGGTGCCAATATGCCGTCTACCAGAGAAGCTACGGATTTCTTCCTTGAGAGTGGCATGCTGTTTATGCCAGGAAAGGCAGCCAATGCCGGTGGTGTTGCTACCTCCGCATTGGAGATGAGCCAGAACAGTCAGAGACTTTCCTGGAGTTTTGAGGAAGTTGATGCAAAGCTGAAGGATATTATGGTTAACATTTATGCAAAAGCAGCGGATGCAGCAGAGCGTTATGGTGTTCCTGGAAATTATGTGGCAGGAGCAAATATTGCAGGTTTTGAAAAGGTCGCAGAGGCTATGATGGCTCAGGGTATTGTGTAAGAGCGAAGTTTTCTAAGATAAAAATTGATATTGATAAGTCCTGGAAGTACTGAATTTCTGGGACTTATCTTTATGTTTGAAGTGATAAAAGAATTAATTAAGTTACTACAACAGTTGGTTAATTAGAATCCTCCCTGCATTGTTCCGCCGTGGACATTGCTTCGTCCTGTAAATTCTGCTCTTCTTCGGTTGTCAAAATACCGACCGGTTCCGAAGTCACTATAGGGAGGACTCCGTCCGGCTCCCCATCTTCTCCTGTTCTAAAAATACGCTTTTCAGGGAGGAATCCCTACCAACTCTGCTGTGGAACCGCACCAGCTTTTCTGCCACTTCAAGTAGATGGGTGAAAAAAATACCTCTGACCCGCTTTGGCATAATTCTGACAAATAACCTTTTATTACATGTACGGTTGAAAGGTCCAAACCTACAATTGGCTCATCCAGAATCAGCAGCCTAGGCCGCAACAAGACAGACTCCTTTTTGTAAAAAGTAAATAGAAAAGTATGGTTACTGTTTAACTCATCAAATAAGCCCTAGCTTCTGCATCGCCCAGGCGATCCCATCATCCTCCACTCGCTTTGTCACAAAGGTGGCGTAGGGTTCCAGGATTTTGTCATGGCTTCCCATAAGTACGGCATTTTCTGAGTACTCGAACATTGCCAGGTCATTGCTGCTGTCACCAAATACATAGGCATCCTTTTTTGCAATCCCATAGTGCTCCAGCACCCAGGCTATCGCCGTTGCTTTAGTAAAGCCTGATGGAACACATTCATAAAAATTGTTTCCCCTGTCAATCACATCAATATCCGGTGCCAGAAACCGGAAAAATCCCTCCCGGTCACTGTTTTCATCCGCAAAGACGCAGAATTTATCAAATTCCAGATCTTTATCCTTCCAGCAGTTCTCATCCAGTACTCCCTGGCCTGCCACACCATCCCGCAACGCATTCATCCCATCCATCCATGAACGTTCCTTCCGCACAGCCAGCCGCTCTGTACTCTCCAAAATGCCGTCAAAACCATACCTCAGCATTGCCCTACGGATCTCAAGTCCCCGAACAGCCGCAATCCGATGCTGAAATATCACTTTACCCTTCTCAACCACACAGGTACCACAGCCGCACAGTAGACCGTCACACTCCACTACCGCCTCAATATCCTTCAAAAACACATATGTCCTCCCGGAATTGATAAATACCAGGTTTCCCTCTCTCCGCGAAGCAGCCAGTGCCCTCAGCGCACTGGCTGGAATCGTATGGGTAATCTCACTCAGCAGAGTTCCATCCACATCAAAAAACAACGCTTTTCTTGCCACTTCCTGATTCTCCTGTCCTTATATTGATTAGATATTGGGGTCGAAAGATTTTTTGACCCCCGATGTCTACGGATTGCTTCGCATTTCATGCTCCCACATTCCTGACATCTTGATCATATTTTAGCCTAGAAAAAACTTTTTGACAACGGTATGTTCCAAAGCTTTTTTAATCCGTTATATATAAATCCTGCTCCCAACCCATTTTCATGGCTGTATCAGATATCACTCATGCGCACAGAATGGTAACGATTCCCATAACCGTTGTCGGTACTCAGACTGATTCCGTATGTATTCCCAAAAAAGACCCCTTCATAAGCTGTACCCCTGTGTCAGCGGGAAAAGGGCTACGATTTTCTGTATCATTTCCGGCATCACCTCAAAGGACAACGTGGCCCACCATCATTCCGATGCTTAAGGTGGAAACCAGGGTAAGGAGCCAGCTTCCAAGGAATGCCGCTGGGCTGCCGGGGGAAGCCCTACGCCCCAGACCTATTTTATAATGATATCCACTTTTTATCTCAACTTTTTTGCTGTTTTCGGATTTTCCTAAGAAAATGCTGTTTCAATCAGCATTTTCTTAGATAATCCGCTGTAATGGTCTGTCCGTGTTCTCCTGATCCACAAAGCCGTCCAGAAGCTTCATTTTACCATATGTCGATATAATTTTTCATCTTGTAAAGAAGAAAATTGTACAGGGTAACCAAAAAACTCAAAAATAGTATATTTTTTTTGACATATGTATTGACAAATCCTTTTTTATATGTTTTAATAAATAACGTAAACGATAACGCAATTGTTTAAGTAATCGTTAAATTATGCAATATGTTGTATGGCAGAGTTTTTTTACATAATAGTTTAGTCATATTTTCCTCTGATGATACCGTCTAATCCACAGTAATCTGGTTTGGCCGGCGGAGTATGCAGGCAGTCTGAATCCGTCTGGATTGCGTAAGAATGCCAGGCAGCCAGGCTGTAAAGCTCTGGCTGAACCGTTATAAAAATGTTATAATGAATTTAATTAACGGCATTGCACCAGAGGAAGGAGAGAATGTTATGTCCGAAGCTTATGAGGTGAAAGGCACAGGTCCGATTACAATAAAAGATATTTCTGCCAGATTGAATGTTTCCGCCACTTCTGTCCACAGAGCATTGTCCGGCAAAGAGGGAGTGGGAGAAAAGCTTCGCAGGCAGATCCTTGAGACTGCTAAGGAGATGGGATATGAGATCAACTACGCGGCATCGTCCATCAAAAGGGCGACCAGACATATTGCTGCTGTCCTTCCGGAAGACGACGGACTTTATTTCGATTATATCTGGAAAGGCTTCCGCACCATGGCCAAGGAGGTCAAGGGGCTGAACATCGAGATTGAGGAGTTCCCCTGTCAGGATGAGCAGAATCAATACGAATTACTGAAATTAATTGCGGATGCGGGAAATGAAAAATATGCAGGTGTGGTTACGTTTTCCTACACCCGCAGCCCTAAGGTATTGTTTCAGCTGCAGCGGATGGTAGCACAGAAGATTGTCACTATCGTGATCGATGATGAGCTGAAGGAGCCGGAAGGCCTGTACTGCATTCCCCCTAACGAGAAAGTGCTGGGACGGGTGGCAGGGGAGCTGATCAACATGATCTCTCCCGAAACAGGAACCATCCTTGTCTCTGAGGGACGTCCCGATTCCAAGATTCACATCAATAAGATTGGGGGACTGACAGATTTCTTAAGGGAGGCAGGAAGCCGGCTGTCCGTGCAGATTGTAAAAGGCTATTCCAATCGCCATGAGAAAGACGAGGCGATAGACCAGGCATTGAAGGAAGCGCTGCATCGATATCCGGATGTGGTGACATGTTATGCTCTCACTTCCCATGACAATGAGCTGATTGTAAAGGCAGTAAAAGATATGGGGCTGATGAATCGAATCTCAATTATTGGTACGGATTTAAGCGAGACAACAGCGCAATTCTTGAGGAACGGAGAAATGAAAGCGGTTATTAACCAGGGCGCATATATGAAGGGGTATACGGGACTCAGCCTTCTGGTGGATTCCATTGTCAAGCATATGGAGCTGCCTCAGAGGGTGGACTGCCCCATCGATATTGTGCTGAAAAGCAACTTGAGCTTCTATGAAAGTTCAAACCAAATCAAAACTTGGAGGTAGAAAAATGAAAAAATCGAAAAAACTGGTCAGCCTAGTAACCTGTAGTGCTTTAATCACTACGCTTCTGGCAGGGTGCGGCGGCAGCTCATCGGGAGATTCGGCTGCTACAACAGCGGCAGGATCTGCTGAAACTACAACAGCGGCCGCTGAAACCGCAGCTCCGGCATCAGATACCACAACTGCAGCAGAGGCATCTGGAGGATCCGGAGACTTTAGCGGCGTAAAGCTGGTATACTGGTCCAACTGGGAGTCCACAGAGCCTCAGGGCATCGTGATCACCGAAGCGGTGAAAGAGTTTGAGGCAGAAACCGGCGCGCAGGTTGATCTCCAGTTTAAAGGAAGAAAGGGCATCAAGGAAGGCCTGATTCCGGCTCTGGACGCAGACCAGCAGGTGGATCTGTTTGACGGTGCAGGCAACAAGAGCAATTACGGAGACCGTATCATCTGTCTGGAAGATCTGATGAAGGATAATGACTACGAAAAAGACACCAACCCGGCCCTGATGACTCTCAACAGAAGCTATTACAGCGACGGACAGCTCTATGAGATTCCCTATCAGATGAAAGCCAACGGTTACTTATATAATAAAGATATGTTTGACAAGGCAGGTATTACCAAGGCGCCGGCGACCTGGGAGGAATTCCTGGATGCATGCCAGAAGCTGAAAGATGCAGGCTATACGGCTCTGACTACGGATGATGCCTATGCAATGCAGGCATTCGGACAGCATCTGGCCCGTCTCATCGGCGACGAGGAAGTAAAGAACGTGGTAAATAACGGTCTGTGGGACAAGGAAGAGGTTCTGGCTACGGCACAGGCTTTTGAGGATCTGGCTTCCAAAGGATATTTCTCTCCCCAGGTAGGGGCCAACGTATGGCCTACCGGACAGAACACAGAGCTTGCCACAGGACTGGCTGCCATGTACTGTGCAGGAACCTATGTGGTAAACGAGACCAAAACCATTACCGGACCGGATTTCAGATGGGGATTCTTTGCGTATCCGGAAGTAGAAAACGGCATCAACGGGCTGGAAGCTATGGTTATAGGAAATCAGAGCTTTGCCATCACCAAGAAATGCGCCAATCCTGAGGCAGCATTTGCTCTTATCGTAAAGCTTACCCGCGGAAACTGGGACAGCAGGCTTGCTGAGGAAAGCCTGGCACTTCCGGCAGACAAGAACAATGAATCTTGGCCGGAGCAGCTTCAGGAGGCTAAGCCCTATATGGAAAACTGTACAGAGCTGTTTGCTACCTCCGGCGGTCTGGAGAACAACCCTGACATCACACCGGCATTAAAAGAAAATCTGATGAAGCTGTATGCAGGAACATGCACGGCCCAGGAATTTGTGGACAATATGCTGGCAGCTTCCAAACAATAAACCTGCATGTGCCCTGCAGCGGACGCTTCACCGGGCACGCCTGAATTGATGGCGCCTAATCGGCGACAGAAATTTTAAATATAAGAAACAGATAATTGTGGAAAATGGCGTACAATTATATAAGTTGTACGCCATATTTAAAAAGAAAGGGAATGGCAATGAAAAGAAACCGCAGCATGATTGTTGCATTTGCTCTGCCGGGTACGCTGGTCTTTCTGGTAACCCTGATATATCCCATTATCCGTACCGTAATCATGAGCTTCTTCTCGATCCAGGAGATTACGGATTCAGTGGATAAATGGAAATTTAATGGTATAGGAAATTATATCAGCCTGATGAGAAACTCTCTGTACCAGGCTTCCTGGATCAATCTGGCAAAAATCTTTTTAATTGGCGGCGTGATCACACTGGGAGTCTCCCTGCTTCTGGCAGTCATATTGAAAAACAGTGTGCGGGGAAGAGGCTTTTTCCAGGCAGCCATCTATCTTCCGAATGTAATCAGCGCTGTGGCCATGGCTACTATGTGGATCCAGTACATATTCAATCCGTCCTACGGATTTATGACAAAGTTTTTTTCCGCACTGCATCTGGACTCTGTGGCCCGGATCCAGTGGCTCAGCGCTGACTATAAGTTCTGGGCCCTCCTAATCTCCTACTGCTTCGGCATGATCGGACACTTTATGCTTATCTGGGTCAGCGGAATCGAGCGGATAGGCATCGATTACTATGAGGCTGCCGCCATCGACGGAGCCAACAAAGTGAAGCAGTTCTTTTACATTACGCTGCCTCTGCTGAAAGGAATCTTCCGTACAAACATTATCATGTGGTCCATCAGCGTATCAGGATTCTTCATCTGGTCCAAACTGTTTTCCCCTATCAGCGCAGACACATCTACCGTAGTGCCTATGGTTTATATGTACGATAAGCTGTTTGGAGCTGAGAACGTAGATGAGATCCGGCGGGATGCAGGTATTGCGGCTGCTGTGGGCGTCATGCTCTGTCTGTTCATTGTGTTTATATTTACACTGGTAAACCGTCTGATTAAAGACGATGATCTGGAATTTTAAGGAGGCTCAACGTGTGGAAGAATAAAAAAGAAAAAGAAAACAATCCGTTCAGTCTGAAAAAAGAGCTGGCCCTTGCCCCCGGATATCTGGTGCTGATGGCCTGGGTAGGTTTTACGGCGGTCATCCTCATCTGGGTTATTGCCGCCAGCCTGTCCACCACCGGCGATATCTTCCGCGGAACGATTTTTGAATTCAGCAGCGGGCTGCATTTTGAGAACTATTCCAGGGTGTGGGTGGCTTCTAATGTGTCGGTTTACTTTATGAACTCCCTGCTTTATGCAGTGATTTCCTGTATTCTGCTGATTGTGATGTGCGCCCCCTACTCTTACGTCCTGCAGCGGTTTAAATTTCCGGGAGCAGGGCTCATCAAGACTCTCCTTGCGGCCACAACAGGCGTGCCGGTCATCATGGTGATTATTCCTCTGTATATGATTATCGCCAGGGCAGGGCTCCTTCGAAACGAAGTCTCCAACCGGATCGTGCTGATCGTCCTGTTCGTAGCAACCAAAATCCCTTACACCACTATCTTCCTCATGGCATATTTTGAAAATATTTCCCGTTCTTATGAGGAGGCGGCGGCAATCGACGGGTGCCACCCCATTAAGGCTTTCTGGAAGATTGTATTTCCCATGGCTCAGGGCGGGCTTATTACAGTAACTATTTTCAACTTCGTCAACATCTGGAACGAGTACTTCCTCTCCCTGTTGTTTGTCAACTCGGAGAAGCTGCGGCCTGTGGCCCTGGGATTGTTCTCCATGATCAACGGCATGCAGTACAGCGGAGACTGGTGCGGACTGTTTGCGGCGGTCATCATTGTCTTCCTTCCCACATTTATTTTGTACATCGCCCTCAGCAAATATATTGTAGGCGGCCTTACCGGAGGTGTGAAAGGATAATATGTGTTATGACAGACAGCGGGATGAAATTCTTGACAGGCTGTATGGTATAAAAGGGTCTGTGGAATCGATTCGTTTATATTTGAAACATATCTATGCCATGAAGCACTTCAGCTTCGGCACCTGGTCCAGCCGCCAACATGTGATCGCGGCGGTTTCGGCCGGGGGAAAGACAGGCTTTGCCGAGTGTATCCTGTCGGTAAATGAGCCGAAGGCTTCTTTAAAACCCTGGAAAAAATTGCTGGAAGACCTGGCAGGCCTCCATGTGGGAGATGCGCTTAAAGCTTTAAGAGAACACCAGGATATCTGGCCGGAGCAGCTGATTGAGATGACGGAAATGGCTCTCATCGATTTGTGCGGAAAGATATCCGGCTGCCCGGCCAATGTGCTTCTGGGCCTTACAGAGGGAACGCCGGTGTGCAGTGTCCATGTAATTCTCAGTGATAATCTGGAAGAAGTAGAAGAAAGCGCCCGATGGGCAAAAAGCCAGGGCAAAAATCAGTTTATTAAAGTCAAGCTGTTTGGAAAAACTGAGTTGGACTGCCAGGTTATACGCACTGTGCGAAGTGTCTGCCCGGCAGAAGAGACTTTTTTGATCGGAGACGTGAACTGCGGTTATCGGCCGGAGGGGGAAGTAAACTCCCTGGCACAGATTGAGGAACAGATGAAACATTTGCATCAGGCAGGACTGGATGCCTGTGAGGATCCGGCATTCCTCTCCAGGGATGAGTGGGTGGAGCTTCAAAAATCCGTCTCTCCTCTGGAACTGATTCCTGACTATCCTTTGCGGCCGTCCCGATGCTCTGTTAAGGAGATCTGCGCCGGCATGGGGAAAATCTACAACATCCATCCGGATTCCGCCGGTTCCATCGTGGATGCGGTGGTTTTGGCAGGACGGATCAGACAGCTGGGAGCCGGGCTGATGATCGGCGACGACAGCCTGGCGGGGCCCTCTGCCTCCATCTGGCAGCAGCTGGCATACGGTTTGGAGGCCAGGTGGGTGGAGGCTGCGGAAAAAAGGAAGGAATCCGATTTTTTCTACCGCTGTGTCAGAAGCCTTGCCACAGATAGCAGCCACAACCCTGTAAAAATCTCGTTAAAGGATGGGTTTGGAATCGACTTGGACGAAGAAAAGCTGGCAGAAGAAACCGACCTTTTTGAGGAGATTCTACCTGCCAAAAGGAGGGGGCAATGAAAAAGAACCTGCTGTTTGTTTTTGCGGATCAATGGCGGGCCGGAGCCATGGGAGCCTCTATGGAGGATCCGGTTCTGACGCCTAATATGGACGCCTTTTGTCAGGAAGCCACATACTGCGATCATGCTTTCAGTACATTTCCCGTATGCTCGCCTCACCGTGCCAGCCTGCTGACAGGCAGGTATCCTCTTTCTCTGGGCATGTTCACCAACTGTAAGAACGGGCTTTCCATGCGCCTCGGAGATGATGAAATCTCCATAGGGCAGGTACTTAAAAGTGCTGGATATCAGACTGCCTACATTGGGAAATGGCACCTGGATGAGCCGGAACAAAATCACTGCAAAAAGCCTGTATCAGGGGCCAGGGACTGGGATGCATATACACCGCCGGGGGTGCGCAGACATGGTTTTGACTATTGGTATTCTTACGGGACCTACGATATGCATCTGACGCCCCACTATTGGCAGGACACTCCTGAGATGATCCGACCCGGCAAGTGGTCAGTAGAGCACGAGACGGACAAGGCTATGGAATATCTTTCTCAGGCAGCGAAGAAGGATATGCCCTTTGCCCTGTATCTTGCCTGGAATCCGCCGCACAGCCCATACGATCAGGTACCAGAAAAATACCTGAAACTGTACCCGGATGTGAAGCTGAAAGACAATGTGAGCCTGGAACACATCCGCCACCATACATGGGAGGAGGTAAACTATACCAAGGAGGAGTTAGAGCTTGCCACAAGACAGTATTACGCTGCCGTAAGCGGTCTGGACGACCAGTTTGGTCGGCTGATACATTTTTTAAAGGAACAAGGGTTATATGACGACACCGTGATCGTACTCTCTTCGGATCACGGAGACATGATGGGATCCCACGGCCTTATGGGTAAGCATGTGTGGTATGAGGAATCCATAAGAATCCCCTTTGTAGTACGGGTGCCTGGCAATGACAAACGGATCTGCCGCACCTGTATGGGAAGCCAGGATATGATGCCTACCATTCTGGGACTTCTGGATGTGGAGATTCCCGACCGGGTGGAGGGAGAAGACTGCTCCCGGTTCCTGGTGACGGCTGATGAGGCTCCTGGCAGAGTAAGCTTTCTGTGCGCCTGCCCGGGAAGGGATATTTTTATCAGAGAGTTTAAAAAATGGGGGAAGGATCCCAGGACTTTCGGCTGGCGGGGCGTACGTACTCAGGATTATACCTACGTCATGGATCTTGGATATGATGTGACGCCAAAGCCCGCCCGCCATCTCTATTGTAATCAGGCAGACCCTCTGCAGCAGCATCCGGCGGATCTGACAAAGGAGCCGGAGAAAAATCTGGCCCAGGAGCTGGAAGTTCAGGTAATGGACTGGATGGATCGGCAGAAGGACGGATTCGCAGCAAACTGGAGAAATGTACTTTCAAAATCGGAGGTGGGCTTATGATCCGTGCAGGAGCAGTGAATATTGATACATCTCATCCTATGGGGTTTGCAGACTCCATGAAAAAGGATGGCCGGATAAGATATGTAGGCGTGTACAACGATTCTTTCCGCAGCGATGAGGAGGTAGACAGATTCATAGCCCGGTACGAGCTTGAGAAGCGATGCCGGACTTTGGAGGAGCTGGCCCGGATGAGCGATATCGGATTTATCCAGGGATGCAACTGGGATGACCATTTACGGTGCGCCGAGGCTTTTATCCGTCTGGGGAAGCCTGTATTTCTGGATAAGCCTGCGGCAGGCAGCTCTAAGGATGTAAGAAGAATCAGGGAGCTGGTGAAGCAGGGGGCGGTTATTATCGGATCCTCCAGCGCCAGATATGCCTTCGAAATCCAGGACTTTTTCTCCAGGAACTTAAAAAGGACGGATACGACGGCTGGCTTTCCCTGGAACCCCATTATCGGAAACACAGTATTCTGACAGAAGCACAGATGCGCCTTCCCCAAGGAAGAGCCTTTTCCCAGGGCGGATGGGAGGCAGCAGCAGAAAGTACGGAGGCCATGTTCCGTCTCTTTGATGAGACTGGCCGGAAGGAGGAATTCCTGTGACAATTATCGGAAATGTAAACCTGGTGGAAAACCGTACCGTAACCCCGGCAGACATTATAGTTGACAAGGAAACTATCTTAAGGATTGCAGCTCCAGGCTCTGTAAAAAGACAGGAAGGCCATGGGTATATAGAAGGAAAGGGGCTGTACCTGTCTCACGGTTTTTTGGACATCCATGTCCACGGAGGCGGCGGGGCTGACTTTATGGACGGCACCGAAGAAGCCTGGCATCAGATTGCCCGTCTCCACTTAAGCCACGGAACCACTGCTATGGTTCCTACTACCCTGGCTGCGGATTCAGAAAGCCTTTTGAAAGCCTTTGACGCTTTTCGCCAATGCCAGGAAGGTTTTCCCGACGGTTCCAGGTTTCTTGGAATCCATGTGGAAGGCCCTTACCTTTCCCCTGCCCAGTGCGGGGCCCAGGATCCGGCCTATATCCGCCTTCCGGATCCGGAAGAATACAAAAGGCTGATCCAGGCATGTCCAAAGATCCTGCGGTGGACGATCGCGCCGGAGCTTCCAGGCGCCCTGGAGATGGGAGATTATCTGATCTCCCGGGGAATCCTTCCATGTATCGGTCACTCTGACGCCACAGGCGATCAGGTACGCATGGCCCTTGGCCACGGGTTCGGTCATGTGACCCATCTGTATTCCGCCACCTCCACCATTGTAAGAAGGCAGGGGTTCCGACATACAGGGATTGTGGAGAGCGCATATCTGTTTGCTGCCCTTACCAGCGAGATCATTGCAGACGGCTGTCATCTGCCGCCGGATCTTCTCCAGATGGCTTTCCGTTTTATCGGACCGGATCGTCTGTGCCTGGTTACCGACGCCATGCGGGCCGCAGGACAGGAAGAAGGCGAAAGCATCCTGGGAAGCCTTGAGACGGGGCAGGGGGTGATCATAGAAGACGGA
>CAJUPP010000001.1 GCA_910588325.1 uncultured Hungatella sp. | reverse complement strand
GTTATGGAAGAAAGAAAAACTCCCACAAAAAAGCGGGGGTTTTTCAGTGTCCTCGGTATATAAGGATTTTGTGGGAAAGGGAACCATTTTTCGGAGAGGAAGAATGGTTCTTTTTTTAGAACATTTTTTCACGTATGAAAAAGTGCCCCTTATTTTGTCGGGGATGGGATGGTATGCTATAGGGGAACTTATAGTTCCGGAATGTATAGGAGGAGTGCCGGGGAACATGAGCCGCCGACGGGGGGCGTGGAGGGTTTTTAAGGGTACTCGAAATAATGAATGTATTTTCGGAGTTTCTTTTGTGCCTGCGTATAAGGGAAAAGCGTCTGTAAGGGTGGGGCAGGAAAGGTTTGGGGAATACATAGTAAACCCCTATGCCGCTTTTCCGGCACCACGATGAATGAAAGGGGTTTACTATGAACCCTCCGGGGGATGCACACGGAATGCAAAAACGGCATTCCGGCGCTGTACGGTCAGCGCAGCAAGTGCGCAGACCTACCGTGAGGATTCGAGACTTTCATAGTAAGTTAAGGAGGAGGATGCGTCATGAGCAAAAAGGGAAGAAAGCAGGCGGCTGGCAGGGGTTCTGCCAGTTCTGTGCCTCTTCGCACGCAGATATACCATTACCGCTGGTTTTATGCCATGTTTTTTCCGGTATTTTTATGTACGCTTTTGTTTGCGTATTTCCCAATGGCTGGGATTCTGTATGCATTTACGGAGTACACGCCGTTTACGGAGCCGGTGTTTGTCGGGTTTGAGAACTTTAAAACGTTGTTTCAGAGTCCGGCGTTCTGGAGGGCGTTTAAGAACACGCTTCAAATTAGTATTGTGAACCTGATTTTGAGTATGGTGTTCAGCGTGGGGCTGGCGCTTTTGATTGATGAAATTAAGTCTGTAAGGTTTCGGAAGGTGACGCAGACGGTAATCTACATCCCCCATTTTATTTCCTGGGTGGTGGTTGCTTCTATTTTTACCATGTTTTTGTCACCGAAGAACGGGATTGTCAATCAGCTGATTACTATGCTGGGCGGGGAGCCTATCTATTTCCTGGCCAATGAGAAGTGGTGGAGGCCGGTGTTCTATGTGATTAACCGGTGGAAGGAAACCGGATGGGGGACTATCACGTTTATTGCGGCTCTGGCCGGCGTGGACCAGGGGATGCACGAGGCGGCCAGAATTGATGGGGCTTCCAGGCTCCAGCGTGTGTTTTTTATTACGCTGCCGGCGATTTCAGGGACGATTCTGGTGGTGTTTATCCTGAATCTGGCTAAGGTGCTGAATCTGTTTGATTCCGTATGGGTTCTGCAGAATTCTATGGTTCTGGGTGTGTCGGATGTTCTGGAGACGTTTGTCTACCGTCTGGGTATTACCAGTGCGGATTATGGATTGTCTACGGCTGCTGGTTTGTTTAAATCAGTGGTGTCGGTTATGCTGGTGTTTATTGCCAACAAGGCCAGTGAGAAAATCAATGGGGAAGGGGTGTTGTAATGGAGACTTCAGCGGAGAGAGAAAAAATTTCTTTTAAGCCGGGACACAGAGGGCGTGCGGTGTTTCTGATTGTCACCTATATTTTCCTGATTTTGCTGATGGCAGTGATGGTGATTCCGCTTTTGAAGGTGTTTGTGGATTCGGTGGACCCTACGGCGTATGGCATCCGGCTGTGGCCGAAGGTAGTGGATTTTATGGCGTATAAGATGATTCTCAGCAATCAGACGCTGTATCGTCCGTTTTTGGTGTCGGTGTTTACCACGGTGCTGGGGACGTTTGTGGGACTTCTTCTGACTACCATGGGGGCCTATGTGCTGATTCAGAAGAATATGCCGGGGCATAAGTTCTGTTCGAATTTTATCTTGTTTACCATGTTGTTTTCAGGGGGCATGATTCCTACGTATCTGAATATCCGGAATCTGCATCTGATGAACAATCTGATTGCGGTGATTATTCCCTGTGGGCTGAGTGCCTACAATATGATTCTGATGAAAAGCTTTTTTGCCACCATTCCGGAGTCTTTGTATGAGGCAGCGGAGTTGGACGGGTGTACGCCTATGGATACGTTTTTCCGGGTGGTGCTTCCTCTGTCGAAGCCGGCGCTGGCTACCATCGGATTGTTTATTGCGGTAGGGTTCTGGAATGAGTACATGCATTTTATTCTTTATATTACCAATCCGGACTGGAAGAATTTCCAGGTGAAGATACGGGATTTGATTCTGAATGACGGTATCTCGGGTAATGCGGCCACACTGTCTATGTCTCAGGAAATGTTAAAGAGTGCGGTGGTTATTGTGGTGGTGTTCCCGTTTTTGATTATTTATCCGTTTGTGCAGAAGTATTTTACCAAGGGGATTACTCTTGGAGCGGTGAAGGGTTAATGATGATAATGTTTATATGATAAAGGAGGAGTTTGTTATGAGAAGATTTAAGAGGACAGCGGCAGCGGTTTTGACGGCGGCTATGGCGGTTTCGCTTTTGTCTGGATGTGTGGGGGATGGAAGCGGTACGGGGGGGCAGACCCAGGCGCAGAATGAGACCCAGGCAGGAGGCCAGACCCAGGGAGCTTCCGGGGATGGGCAGGCATCGGCTTCGGGAGAGGTTGGAAAGCCGGCCAGCATTACGTGGATGGTACATACGGGGCTGAATGAGGAGAATGGTACGGCGCAGTGGGCTGAGGAGTTTGAGCGTCTGACTGGGATTAAGATGAATTTGAATATTATTTCCAATAATGAGTATAAGCAGATGCTGGAGCTTTCGTTTGCTTCGGATACGGTTCCGGATGTGTTTGATTTGAATGGGGAGAACCTGGCGGTGTATGCCAAGCAGAATGCCATTGCGGATTTGACGGATTTGATTAAGGGGTCTGAGTTGTATGGGAAGGTGGACCCGGAGATGTGGGAGTCTATTACGTTGAATGGAAGGATTTATGGGATTCCCCAGGAGATTCCGTCGGGTGCTGTGACGTATGTGAGGAAGGACTGGCTGGACCGGCTGGGGATGGACATTCCCAAGACGTATGATGAGTATATTGAGATGCTGCGGA
The DNA here is from genome assembly GCA_910588325.1 of uncultured Hungatella sp. Classification (GTDB taxonomy): domain Bacteria; phylum Bacillota; class Clostridia; order Lachnospirales; family Lachnospiraceae; genus UBA3402. The sequence goes on along the minus strand of CAJUPP010000001.1, from coordinate 122,880 downwards.
GGTTTAAGAATGAGATTCCGGAGTGCAAGGTTCCGGTGACGGCTCCTGGCAAGGGGGCGGCGACGCTGTCTATTAATCTGCCGGAGTTCTTCCTTGGGGCTACCCAGGATTTTGTGGTCCGGGATGGCAAATGGGTGGATGGTATGTCTGAGGAGGGCATGGTTCAGGCTCTCACCAATCTGCAGGCGGCTTATGCGGAGGGGCTTGTGGATACGGAGCTGATTACCAATACCACTTCTAACTGCCGTGACCAGTGGTATGCCGGCAGTGTGGGCGTGTTTAATTATTGGGGCGGATTGTGGGGCAAGACGCTTCTGGAGCGTGTGCAGCAGAATGTGCCGGAGGCTGAGGTTGTGGCGATTCCTCCCATTGAGGGTGCTGTGTATGAGTTTTCTACACCGAATATTTATTGTATTAATGGGCGGCTGCCTCAGGAACAGGTGGAGTCTTTGTTTAAGTATTTCCTGGAGTATATGAATGATGGCAAGGAGGGACAGGTGCTGTTCCAGAATGGCGTGGAAGGGCTTCACTGGGAGCAGGATGGGGAGTATATTAAGCAGCTTCCTACATTGTCCAATCCGGAGGAGACGCTGCAGAAGGCATGGATTACTCCCTGGCTTGGGATTGCTCCTATGGAATTGACGGATAAGAAGGTGGAGATTGCTCAGCCGGTGACGGATTCTTTGGCGATTATTAATGAGTATGGGAAGAAGAAACAGGTGCTTCCGGTGTCTGAAACGCTGACGAAGGTGAAGGCGGATCTGCAGGCTTTGAAGGAGGAAGTGGTTGCTAAGATTATTATGGGGGATATGACTGTGGAAGAGGGGCTTGCTAGGTATAAGAGTGAGTCGGAGATGTATAATATTGGGAAGGTTTTGGAGGAGATGAACGCGCAGTAAGAGTTGGGGCTGTGTGTTTCGCGGAAGGGGCCGCCCGGAGAGGGACTTATATTGTTTTCTCCCGGGCACGCTCTTCACGTAGCGCGAGCGTGCCCAGGAGAATACAATAGGATTCCCTCTTCAGGCGGCCCTTTCGCGATTCCCCAAACAACAAAATCTTAACTAACTAACAAACATCGTATGTAAACGGTAACATATTCGGAGGGAGCTGCCGGGGGGCAGCTTTTTCCAGTTAAAGGGAGGGAAAGCATGACGGTTATTGACTTAATACGAAACGAAGATTTGGAGGGGTTAAAGGGACTTCTGGAAAAGGAAATCAGGGCATTGGACACAAAGACGGAGGAGGGGGTCTGGGCAGTCCATGAGGCGATTCGGTTGGGAAATTTGGAAATGGTGAAGTATATTATGGAATATGCTATCGTCAATCCAAATTTAAGGGACGAAAAGGGGAATCAGGCCCTTCACTATGGCGTGGAATCCGGAAATTTAGAGTTGGTAAAGTATCTGACAGAACGGGTAGGAATGTCAATTACCTATGGGAATCTGGATGGAGAGACACCTCTTGACCGGGCGGTAAAGCTGAGGCAGAAGGAGATACAAACCTATCTGGAACAGCGATTGGGATGCTGCCATGGAAAGATGTACCATAATCCGGTACGGAGGGGCATGTATCCGGACCCTTCTGTTGTCCGGGTGGGGGAGGACTATTATATGGTGAATTCTACCTTTATGTTTTTCCCTTGCATTCCTGTATCCCATTCCAGAGACCTGGTTCACTGGGAGACCATTGGCTATGCTATCACAAGAGCGGACTGGGCAGGACTGGATGGCCTGGAAGGGGGAAGAGGGTACTGGGCGCCGGATATTTCTTATGATGAGGGGCGGTTTTATATAACGGCTACCTATCGTCTGGGGGATGAGGGGAAGGTGAAACGGCTTCAGATGGTGACTTCTTCGGAACGGCCGGAGGGGCCTTACTGTGAGCCGGTGTTTCTTGAGGAGGATGGAATCGACCCTTCGATTTTTACGGATTTGGATGGGAGAAGGTATATGCTTTTGAACCGGGGGGCAAGGATTTTTGAAATCAGCAGGGACGGAAGGCGGATATTGTCGAAGCCCCGGCTTTTGTGGTATGGGGATATGAAGAAGGCGTCTGAGGGGCCTCATCTGCTTTATAAGGATGGGTATTATTATCTGTTTATGGCAGAAGGGGGGACAGGGATGCATCACAGGGTTTCTGTGGCACGGTCTAAGGAGCTGATGGGGGTCTATGAGCCTTGTCCTTATAATCCGATTCTCAGGCAGTGGGATGACCAGGCGCTGATGCAGTGTGCCGGGCATGGAAAGCCTGTTATGACGGCTCAGGGGGACTGGTATATGGTTTATCTGTGCACGCGCATGCCGGACGGGATGCATGGAATTCTGGGAAGGGAGACGGCTCTTGACCCTATTACATGGACGGAGGACGGGTGGCCGGTGGTGAATCGTCTGGGAGGGCCTTCTTCTCTGCAGAGATGTCCGGAATGGGACGGCAAAGAGAATGGGGCGGAGCTGCCTGGAATGGAGATGGAAGCTTGTAATCAGCGGGGGGACAGAGGGGAGGAGATGTTTATGGTTCCTGTAAAGCTTCCTGCATGGGGAGACTGGGGAGAGTGGTGTATGCCCAGGGGGACGGATACTCCTTTTTTTGGGAGGGACGGACATGGGTTTTGGATTAAGGGGGATGGGACGGATTTGTTCCAGTTGAGACATGGAAGCACATTGCTTTTGAGACAGCAGGAGTTTGTTTTTTCTATGAGCCTGCGGCTTGAGGCGGCTTCTCTTGGGGAAGGGGAGGATATGGGGCTTACGTGTTATTATGATGAGAATAGTTATCTGAAGTTTGGGATTGGAAGATGCCAGGGAAGACAGGGAATTCTGGTGGAGGAGTTTGCAGGGGATGGTTATGTGAGCAGCCGGTTTCTTCCTGAGGAGACAGGGGAGATTTGGCTTAGGATTGAGACGGAGTTTCTGAAACGGACTTGTCTTTACCGGCTTCACCAGAGGGATGAATGGATGGAGGCGGCTGTTTTGAATGATATTGGTTATCTGTGCAGTGAGGGGCTGAAAAAGGGAAAGCGGTTTACCGGGGCTATGGCTGGTTTTTATGTACATGGCACAGGGATGGGGTATATTGGGGAGTTTTGCCTTACGTATTGAACATATTGAGAATCTCTCTTACACCTGCTTTTGAGGCTGATTTTCCGTCATAGACACTTAAGTTTATGGGAGTGTGGGTTCTGGGTATGCCTCATAAATTTATACACGTCTGACAAAAAATCATCTGACAAAATCAGGTGCAAAGAGACTACAGGAGTGTATTAGAAAGGAAAAGGAGTGAAAGGGCATGATACAGGGAATGAATATCAGGGAGTTGGAAGTATTGGTAACGGAGGAGAAAGGGTGGACAGACAGCTTCCGGTGCGGGGTGGAACGGCTTAGGAAACAGGGGGGAGGGACTTTATATGTTCCGGCAGGAGAGTATTTTACCTGCTCTATTCAGCTGTTTTCTCATATCAATCTCCATCTGGAACAGGGGGCGGTTCTTCGGTTTCTGGATGACCACGGATTGTATGAGGTGGTGGAAGAGGAGTTTGAGGGGATTATGGGAAGGATGTATATGCCCTGTATCTATGCTTCTGATGCGGAGGATGTTTCGGTTACCGGCCAGGGAATGATAGACGGCCAGGGGAAGCGGTGGTGGAAGGAGTGTGCCAGGCCGTATCTTATCTGCTTTAGGAGGTGCCGCCATGTCCTTTTGGAAGGGGTGCGGCTGGTGAATTCTCCGGCCTGGACGGTGCATCCTTTGTACTGTGAGGATGTGCGGATTCATGGTATTTCCATTAAGAATCCGGCGGACTCTCCCAATACGGACGGCATTGACCCGGATGGTTCCAGAAATGTCCGCATTTCGGATTGTCTGATTGATGTGGGAGATGACTGTATTGCCATTAAGGCAGGGACTGAGGAGACGAAGCAGCTGGTTCCCTGTGAGAATATTGTGATAACCAACTGTAATATGGTTCACGGACACGGCGGTATCGTGATAGGAAGCGAGATGAGCGGCGGCGTGAGAAATGTGGCGGTCTCTAACTGCGTTTTCCAGGATACGGACCGGGGGATTCGGTTGAAGACGAGACGGAGAAGGGGCGGCAGCATGGAGCGGCTGTCTTTCCAGAATATTATTATGGACCGGGTGATGTGTCCGTTTACTTTTAATATGTATTATTATTGCGGACATAATGGGAAGGAGCGGTATGTGTGGGAGAAGGTTCCTTATCCGGTGGATGAGACCACCCCGGCTGTCCGGGATGTTTTGATTCATAATGTGACGGTCTATGGGGCATCGGCGGCAGCAGGATTTTTCTATGGACTGCCGGAGTCTCCCATTGAGAGGGTTACCATTTCCAACACTACGGTCTGCATGGACCCGGAGGGAGAAGGGGGGCAGCCGGCGATGATGGGGCAGATGGAGCCGATGAAGGGGCATGGATTTTATCTGCGGTTTGTGAAAGGGCTGACCATGAGCCAGGTACGGGTGGAGCATGTCCGGGGGGATGTGGTAGATGGTGACGACACCGTGGAAGTGGACTGGATGGACTCTCGGAAATAAGGGAGAAGGTTATGAAGAAGGAAATCAGGGGATTTTTAGGGGATATTGAGGAACGGAATGTGAATCTTCACAGTTTTCTTTTGATGGAGAAGGGGGAAATACAGGGGGAGTGGTATCAGAGGCCCTATAATTCTCAGGTGCTCCATCGGATGTATTCGGTGACGAAAAGCCTGGTTTCCATAGCCATAGGGATGCTGGAGGAGGAGGGAAAGCTGGGGCTTTCTGACCGAATCTGCCGGTATTTTCCGGAATATCTGCCTCCGGCCCCGGTTCATCCCTGGCTTTGGGATACCCGGATTGAGGATTTGCTTACTATGAGAACCTGTCACAGCAGAGCTGCATACAAACAGATGGAGACCAAGCGTTGGACAGCCTCTTTTTTCCAGGCGGAGCCGGACCATTGCCCGGGAACCGTATTTTCCTATGACACGTCTGCCAGCGTGGTCCTTGCGGCGCTGGCGGAGCGGTTAAGCGGCAGGGAGCTGCTTTCGTATCTTCGGGAAAGGGCCTTTGGGGAAATCGGTGTGTCGGATTTGGCGTATATTCTGAAAACACCGGACGGGGTGTCTGACGGAGGCTCCGGCCTGATGTGCACCACAGGAGATTTGGCGAAAATAGGGGATTTGTGCTGCCATTTCGGCAGGTTTCAGGGGAGGCAGCTTCTGCCGGAGGCTTATATGAGAAAAGCGGTTATGAGGCAGACGGGAACGGCTCTTCAGCCTGTGGCGGATGAACGGCAGGGATATGGATATCAGTTCTGGCTTACAAGGCATGATGGGTTTGCTATGTATGGAATGGGGGGCCAGCTGGTTCTTTGTTTTCCCAAAAAGGAGATTACTTTTGTCACAACAGGTTATACTGTGGGAGATATGGCCGGGGTTCAGGGGATTTATGACGCTTTTTATAAGAATATGTATCCTGGGAAAGGTGCGGAGGCAGAGGGGGACTTCCGCCAGGTGGATGCCTGGACGGATGGGATATTCGGCCAAAGGGAAGGAAATGTGGATATTAGATGCCGGGAGAATGCTGCCGGGTGGAAATGGGCACGTGTGGCTTGGCAGGGGGAACAGGGATGTCTGGAGTATGAGAATCGAAGAGGAAGATGGAAGATTCCTTTTGGGCCTTTTGGGGCGGCAGGGGAGGCTTCCTTATTTTTTATGGAGGATGATGTAAAATCTCCTTCCTGGGCGGTGGTATCCGGAAGGAGGAATGGTTTTGTTCTGCGGGCGGAGCAGATGGGGGAGGAACCAGGGGTTTTGTGGATAGAGGCAGGAATACGGGGGCAGGAGATTACGATGCATATGAAACACAGCGGAAATCCTGGATTTTGTGATTATAATGGGTTTGTTAATGGATTTTTATGTGGTAAACTATGTGGAAAGACAGAGAGAACAGAGGGAAGGAGCGAAATAAGATGAAAACGGTACGGATATTCTGGGTAGGGGATTCTACTGTGAAATATAATCGGATAGATACTTACCCACAGACAGGAATCGGGCAGGTGCTGGGATTGTATCTGAAACCTGAGGTGCAGGTGTTTGACATGGCGGAAAACGGCAGAAGCACAAAAAGCTTTATGGATGAGGGGAGGCTGGCGGCTATTGAGAGGGAATTGAAGCCTGGGGATTTCTTTTTTATTCAGTTTGGGCATAATGACGAAAAGAAGGAAGACCCTCTCAGGTATACGGAAGCTTTCGGCAGCTTTCAGGAGAACCTTCGGACTTATATCCAGGCGGCAAGGAATCGGGGAGCCTGGCCGGTTTTGATTTCTCCCATTGAACGGAGACGGTTTGATGAGCAGGGAAATTTTCAGACCGGGACTCATGGACCGTATCCGGAGGCCATGGAGCAGGTGGCACAGGAGGAACAGGTTCCTTTTATTAACATGACGGAGAAGAGTGGACGGTTTTTAGCCAGGGAGGGGAAAGGAAAAACGGTGTGCTTTTTTATGCATATAAAGCCGGGGGAGTTTCCGGGAACGCGGTATGAGAAGGGGCTGGCGGATGATACCCATCTGCGCTATGAAGGGGCTGTGAAAATGGCAGGACTTGTGGCGGAAGGGTTTTGGGAGTTGGGGGGAAGGTATCGGGAACTGGTTTGGGAGGAAGGGATAAATTTATATTGACAGACTAATAAATAAATGTTATGGTAAAGATGACTAATTAATATAGTCATAAAATTTTCTGGGAGGGATGCCTTTGGAACTGAATCTTACTTCTGCTGAACAGGCAATTATGAGTGCTTTATGGGAAGGCAAGCATTGGATGACAATCAATGAATTGATTGAATGCTGCAGCCATTTAGGAAAAACATGGAAACGGCAGACTGTAAACACATTTTTAACACGGTTAATTGAAAAGGGGCTTGTAGTCAAGAATGGGCGTAAATATATTTATGCGTATTCCAAAGAAGAATATGAGGCGCAAAAAGCCTCCCAATTATTGGATACTTTTTATAATGGCTCTCTGAGGAATTTCGTAGTTGCCTTATCTGGTAATTGTTCTTTGGATGCCCAGGACATAAAAGAACTGAGAGAATATCTTGATACATTTCAGGACCAAAGAAAGGATTGAAGTTATTGAATATTATTTTCAGTATGTGTCTCACCGGAAGTGTTTTATTTCTGCTTTATTTATTGGTGATTGGTGTTTTGAAGAATCGCTTAAGTAACAGTTGGAGATATCTTATATTAAAAATAGTGGTGTTTTTCTTTTTGACTCCGTTAGGGTTTCTGAAGATGATTCCCAACAAACTTTCCTCTGAAATAGATTTCACGGTTGCAGGGACTCTTCCAATTACAGTGAGTACATCACAGGGGATATATTCAAATGGTACTTATCAGATCCACCATATTATCGTTTATGCCTGGAGTATTATGGCTGCAATTATGTTTATTTGGCAGCAGGCAAAGTATATGCATTTTAAAATAAAGATTAAGCAATCTTTGACAGAAATTGTAAATTTGGAAGAATCGGATGCATTTTTTGACTGCCAAAGTTTTATAAAAAGTAGAAATATCCATTTTTTTCGTTCAAATCTTATAGGCCCTTTTACAATAGGAGTATTCTTACCATTTATTGTACTTCCGGATAATCTGCCTGCTGTGAAGCATGAACTGATTTTAAAGCATGAACTATGTCATATCCGCCGTTATGATACGTTTTTCTTATTTCTGCTACATCTTGTCACTTGCTTTTACTGGTTTAATCCTTTGATTTATCTTTTGAAAATACACGCAGAACAAGTAGTCGAAGCTTCGTGTGATGAATTTGTTATCCGGAATATGGGATTAGAACAACGGAGAACATATGCTTCTCTTATCATTGATATGACTGCCAGAAATGTACAGTATCAAAAACTCTTTGTTCCTTCATTTGGCAGTTCGGTAAACAATCTTAAAGAAAGGATAGAGTTTATTATGACTTCAGAAAAAAGGAAAAAACCATATAATAAGTACTCTGTAATACTTGCTGCCATTATGGTTCTGTGTAGCAGCTTTACTGCTTTTGCCTATCAGCCATCCATAGAACTTAGTGTGGACTGCGCTTATAATGACAGTTCTTTTTGGAAGATCAGTCCTTCTGATACGGTAGCATTTCAAAGTGGAGATTTTTATCACGAAGTGTTGGTTACCTCCATTTTGTATGACGATCAGTTTACAGATATTCATGGAAATATTTATAAAGTAGAAAGTTTCAGTATTGCCGGGTATTCGGCCTGCGAGCATAATTATGTAGATGGAAGTATTTCCAGGCATTCTCTGAAAAGTAATGGCGGCTGTGCTGTAAAATATTATAATGCCAAGCGCTGTAGTAAATGTGGACATATAGTGCAGGGGAATTTGGTGAAGACAGAAACATATGAAATATGTCCGCATTGATCTTGCTTGCTTTTTGTCTTTTTACCGTTATTTGTACACATTATCAGATACAAAAAAGCAGAGGAAGTCGATGACCTCTGCTTTTTTGTATCCGTTATTTCATTTCGGATAAATATAAGTCCTTTCTCTCGTATTACTGAAATATTTAATAACCTTTTTATTATGTCTGATTCATTTTTGCCATAACTTTTGCAATAAGTTTCCAAAGCAATTCGGAAAGCAAATAGAGAATGATACCTAGCAGTATGCCTGATAAATTGATAATTATATCATCAATATCAAAGTAACCTGTCAAAGTTATAAATTGAAGGCTTTCCTTAGCTAAAATAAACATACTGCAAATAAGAATACATAACCACGGTTTTTTGTGAATACAGGAAATAAGAACGCCCATAGGTATGTAAACCAGGAAATTTCTTTTTAGCTGATACAAAAGATAAGGTCTGGCTATCTGATTGCGTATTGTCTTTAGAGGTATTATGTTGTAATTCCAGAATCCATCTGCTCTGTTTATATAGATGGAATATATTCTTGACAATACATTTCCATATTGGTAGATAGAGGCAATCAGAACAATCAACATGTATCCGTATCCACAGATTAATAACAGACGTTTTTTATTCATCTTCTGTTACATAGGCCATAAACTCATATATTTGAGTATCATTCTTTTTCTCAAACTCCAAATAGTATAATGCTTTAGAATCAAGATTGATGTAATGAACACTTCCTCCGTCTATTGATATTTTCCCAGTTACATCAACGTTGCTGTCACCTTTCTTACGTAAATGGACAGTGACTGGGCCGCTTTCATCGGACATTCCATTTGTGTCAACCTTAATTTCAGGAATGAAAACCTCTGCCTTAGTTACTCCAGAGAAAAAGGAATTAGAATATAATACGTAGCTCATATTGCATTTACATGTCATTGTATTATAACTAAGATTTATATATGAGGTGCCAGTAGGTGGATTCTTGCCTCTTGAAAATTCATTTAAATATTCTGTATAGATCTCCCCTTTAATATCTGGAGTCCCATCTGAAGTTACAAATGCTTTCTCTGTACTGTTTATATCAGAAATATTTTCAGAAACAACGATATTTTCTTCAGACGCAAACACCGGAGTAGCGTTGATTGAAATTATCATCAATACTAAAAAAGAGCAACAAATCTTTTTTAGACCTTTTTTTAAAGTTGAGTTTGTAGTTTTCATAATAAAACCTCCATTAAAAATAATCTGGTATTTTAAATATTTCAGCAACTTATGACTACAAAATGTAGTCATAAATCATAATATCACTTCGAACTATTTTTGTCAATATATTATGCGAAAGTATCTGGCTTTCAACACTTATAAATATACAAAAGCTAACAGTACTCTTGTTTTCAAACCTTTCAAAGGATTTTCTAATTTGTAAGTGCCGAAATTCCGAGAGGTACAGGGAACTGGTTTGGGAGGAAGTCAGGGAGAAATGCTGCCAATTATGAAAGTGAGAAACAAAACAAGGATTTAATCTTGAAACAGGAAATAAAACTTGAAAAGTAACGACAATTACATTACAATAGATTAAAAGGAGATGAATTTATATGGAAAAGACAGCAACATTAAATTTAAGAGTAAATCCTACAGTAAAACAGCGGGCAGAAGAAGTACTGACGAGATTAGGTATTCCTATGTCAACAGCCATAGATATATATCTCAATCAAATATCCCTGACAGGAGGAATACCATTTGCTGTTACTTTACCGAATGCGCCTTCTGTAGTAAATGCGGATTTGATGACATCGGAGGAAATCCATACAAAGCTGCAGGAAGGTTATGATGACTTGCGAGCAGGCAGAGTACAGGATGCAGCCATAGCATTTAAAAGGTTTAGGGAGAAAAATCAAGTATGAAGCAATATACAGTACGAATTACTGATAGGGCACTGGCTGATATGGAAGAAATTTATAACTATATTGCAATACAACTTCAAGCTCCGGAAAATGCAATGAGACAATATAATCGGATTGCAGAAGCTATTGAGGAACTGTGTGTATTTCCTGAAAGAATAAAACTTATGGATTCTGAGCCGGAACGAATTATGGGACTACGGCAATTAGTGGTAGATAATTATTTCGTTTTTTATGTAATTGAGAATATGGAAGTTATAGTAACACGAGTTCTCTATAGTGCTATGGATATAAGCAGGAGATTGCTGGAAAACAATAAGAATATTCAATAAGTGCTTTAGGCTGTTTTTGTCAATACCTGTTTTTTTAGGTAAAAGGCCTGAATTATCCATAAGACAAATAAATAAAATGCATTTTGTATGAAAAAACGGATTATTCATTGCAATTTTCTAAATATAATGCTAAACTATCCTTAAAGATTATGATAATAAGGGGGCATTTCCATGGACAAAAAACTATATGACATGATGGATTGGGCAGGGATTGAGGAACTGGTATATTCGGAATCCAGCAATCCTCACAGGCTGCTGGGAGCGCATGTGACAGAGGAGGGGCTTCTGGTTCAGGCGTTTATTCCCACGGCGGCTTCTGTCTCGGTCAAGCTTAAATCTTCCGGGAAGAAATATGAGATGGAGATGGAAGATGAGGCAGGCTTTTTTGCTGTACTGATTCCCAGGAAAAAGCCTGGGGCATATACCCTGGCAGTGACCTTTGACAACGGAACGGTTCAGGAGATGGACGACCCCTATGCTTTTGCTCCCCAGATTGATGAGCAGGAGCTTAAGAAGTTTGAGGCAGGAATCTGCTATGATATCTATGAGAAATTAGGCGCCCATATTACAGAGATTGACGGGGTAAAGGGGGTTTATTTTGCAGTGTGGGCTCCCTGTGCCATGAGAGTCAGCGTGACAGGGGATTTTAATATGTGGGACGGCCGGAGGCACCAGATGAGAAAGCTGGGCGATTCCGGCGTCTTTGAATTGTTCATACCAGGTCTGGATGCAGGCTGTGTGTACAAGTATGAGGTGAAAGCGCCCAATGGGGATGCCATGCTGAAGGCGGATCCTTATGGAACTTACACGGAGTTAAGGCCCAATAATGCATCCATTGTATGGAGTGTTGACGGATATCCGTGGAGCGACCAGGTATGGATGGAACGGCGGAAAAAGGATTACGGTAAAGATAAGCCTATGTCCATTTACGAGGTACATTTAGGCTCCTGGATCCGTAAGCCCATTGCAGTTGATGAGGAAGGGGAGGAGATTACAGGCAGCGAGTTCTACAATTACAGAGAGATTGCCGAAAAGCTGGCGGAGTATGTAAACGAGATGGGGTATACCCATGTGGAGCTTCTTCCGGTTATGGAGCATCCCCTGGACGCTTCCTGGGGGTACCAGGTGACAGGATATTATGCGCCTACCAGCCGATACGGGACGCCGGAGGACTTCCAGTATTTTATGAACTACATGCATGAGAAGGGAATCGGGGTGATTCTTGACTGGGTGCCAGCGCATTTCCCCAGAGATCTGGTGGGACTTGCCTGCTTTGACGGAACCCATGTGTATGAGCATGCAGACCCCAGACAGGGCTCTCATCCTCACTGGGGGACTCTGATTTATAATTATGGAAGGCCTCAGGTATCCAATTTCCTGATTGCCAACAGCTTATACTGGGCTGACAAATTCCATGCGGACGGCATCCGTATGGACGCGGTGGCGTCTATGCTGTATCTGGACTATGGGAAAAATGAAGGAGAATGGGTTCCCAACATTTACGGCGGCCATGAGAATCTGGAGGCAGTGGAATTTTTAAAGCATCTCAATTCTGTTTTCAAAAAAAGAACAGACGGCGCTATGCTGATTGCAGAGGAATCTACGGCTTGGCCTCAGATTACCGGCGATTTAAAGGACGGAGGCCTGGGATTTGATTATAAATGGAACATGGGTTGGATGAACGATTTTATCGGATACATGAAGTATGACCCCTATTTCCGGTGCCATCATTACGGGGAATTGACATTCAGCATGCTGTATGCCTACAGCGAGGATTTTGTCCTTGTATTTTCCCATGACGAAGTGGTTCACGGAAAGGCTTCCATGGCCGGGAAGATGCCTGGGGACACGCTGGAGGCTAAATTTTCCAACCTTCGGGCCGCTTACGGCTATATGATGACCCATCCCGGCAAGAAGCTTCTGTTTATGGGCCAGGATATGGGGCAGATGTCCGAGTGGAATGAAAATGAAAGTCTGCCATGGAATCTTCTTGAATATGATATTCACAGACAGACAAAAGAGTATGTGAAGGCGCTGAATCATCTGTACCGTTCCCATCCGGCCCTGTATCAGAAGGACTTCCATCCTGACGGATTCCAGTGGATCAACTGCTCCAGCAGTCAGGAAAACATTGTGGTATTTTTAAGAAAGACTGAAAAGCCGGAGGAAACCCTTCTGGTAACCTGCAACTTTGCACCGGTGACCCATAAGCAGTACCAGGTGGGCGTGCCGTTCTATGGAAAGTATAAGGAGATTTTTAACAGCGAGGACGTGGCGTTTGGCGGCGGCGGTGTGGGAAATCCGCGGGTGAAGACTGCTAAAAAGATTGAGTGTGATGAGAGGGATTATTCGATTCAGATTGATCTGGCGCCGCTGGGGGTACAAATATTTACCTGCACGCCTATGAAAGAAGAGTCTGTAAAGAAGAAGGAAGAGAAAGAGGCAAAGGATGGGAAAGACGGGGCAGGAAAAGAAAAGAAGGTAGCAAAGGCTGTAGAAATAAAGACGGATGGAAAAGAGAAGGCAGCAAAGACTGTAGAAGTAAAGGAAGATGGAAAAGAGAAGGCAGCAAAGGCGGAAAAAGTAAAGGCAGATGCGGAAGAGAAAGCAGCAAAGGCTGTAGAAATAAAGGCAGAAGTAAAAGAGAAGGCAGCAGAGGCAGATGAGAAAGAAAAGCCGGTAAAAGCTGAAATGCCGGAGGCCGGGACGGAAAAGGCCGAAGAAAAGAAAGAAGCAGGCACGAAAAGGCCCGGGAGAAGGAAAGCTGCACAGGATAAATAGAATTAGGCAGGAAATATCAGGAAAAGGTTGTGAACAGAAAATATGATAATATGGCATGAGGCGCAGACAACAGAAGAGACCCTGGAGCTGGCCCAGGAGGTGTACCAGGATTTGGAGCAGCTTCGCCCCAACATGGTTTTTGATACGCTGAAAAGCTGGCTTCCGGGACTTACAAGGCTGGGATACCGGATTTTGATGGCGGCACTTATATTGCTAATCGGCTTCCGGGTCGCCGGCATGGTAAGGAAGATGCTGGAGAAAAGCTTTACAAGGATGGAAATGGAGATCTCCCTGAAAAAATTTCTTCTGTCCATGGTGTATGCCATGGTCTGCGGCCTGTCCATATTTATTGCGGCAGATAAGCTGGGAATCAGCTCTGCGTCGATTATAGCGATTCTTGGATCCGCCGGCCTTGCCATCAGCTTGTCGATGCAGAATATGCTGGGGAATTTCGCAGGAGGCGTGATTATCCTTCTGATGAAGCCATTTAAGGTGGGAGACTATATTGTCTGCGGCCAGGAGGAAGGCACCGTGGCGGCCATCGGCCTTGTATATACTACTCTGAATACCATGGACAACAAGCAGATCGTCCTTCCCAACGGAAATCTGTCCAACACCAGCTTAACCAATGTGACTGCCCAGGAGAAACGGAGGCTGGAGCTGAAGGTGGGAATCAGCTATCAATCGGACTTAAAGAAGGCCAAGGATATCTTATATGGGCTGTTTGAGGAGCATCCGCTGATTATAAAGGATCAGGATCTGATTGTTTTTGTGGATCAGCTGGGGGAAAGCTCTGTGGTGATCGGAGCCAGAGGATGGGTAGAGACCGGAAACTACTGGAGCGTAAAATGGGAGCTGACAGAGAAGGTAAAGCTGGCTTTTGACGAGGCCGGAATTAAGATTCCGTTCAGACAGATGGATGTGAATGTAAAATCCAAAGAGTAATCAGGTGATACAGGGAGTCAGAGTATTTTGACTCCCTGTGCTGTCTGATTTAGATGAGCTTGTTTTCATAATCCTGAAGCTCATGAAAGATATTGTCAATGATTACCTTATTGTTCTCTATTCTATAAAGCATAAAGTATCTGTGTGTTATAAAGTTTATTCTTTTGTATCCATGCTCTTTTAGATAGGGGTTAACACAATCCTTCAGGCTGCCGGCTACGCGGGATAAATTTTGCTTTGTAAGTTCAAAATCATCTAATAAATTTTGGGCAGCCTGTTCATTTTTCCCTCATAGAAGAGATGACATCATCTGCATATCTGTAATTTCCCTGATTTGCGTGAACTCTGGAGGAATCCAATTTTTCGAATAGTTCCTCTTCCGTTAATGTTTTAAAAGGATTGTATTCCTCAGATTTTTTTTTGATTTCAAAGGGAAATCCGTTATAAGCAACAGCTTGTGTTAAAAACATTCGAATAGCGGCAGTGGTATCTGTTCCTAAATCTTTAAATAAACGGTCGGCTTTCATTTTTAATTCATCATCAACTCGAACCTGTATTGTACTTGCCATATAAGCCCCCTCCAGTCTTCTCATTGGATTATAAATAAAATATAATGCAAAATCATTGCTAAGTCAATATATCTATATGGAAAAAGCAATCATATTTTATTTAGAGGGTATTTAGAGTTTTTTAATATTTAAATTCTTGACGAACCCCTTCGGGAACAGTATACTGATAATGTATTCGGCAGATTTTCTCTGATTTGCCGGTTTTCTGGAATTTCTATATTCCCGCGTGATGTTTCATCACAGTATCAGACATGAATGAAAATGATAAAGATTGAGGTGATGCCTTTGGGTGCGGACAGATGATTGTTGGTATGCATATTCGAAAAGCTTAACGATGTACGGAGGTTAAGAAAATTTGAAAAAAGGAAAAGCAGGAAAGAGTGCGGCCTTGTTTATTGGAATGGTACAGGCAGTCTCACTCACCTGTTTTCTTTCCTATGGGGCAATGGGAGAACCTGTGTCGAATCGGCTGGAGAATGACAGGCAGATTTTGTCCGAAGCCGGCCAGTGCCTGAGGGAAGGAAAACAGGAAGGGGAATTCTATGTCATTGGAAAAAACTATGTGCCGGAAGGAACGGTTTTGGAAAGCTTCTACGGAGATTCGCTGGAATATTCCAACACTCTGGAGGAAACAGGAAGTGAAGACCAGGAGCCTTACTATAAGATGAGGTTTGCAGTGAAATGGAAAGATACGAGGGAAGAAAAACAGGAAAAACCAAAAGAAGAAGGGAAAGAAAAAAGGTATTGGGAAGTAGGGGATACAGTGCTCAGGGAACTTGGCGGGATACAATACATATTTCGCTGTATTGACCAGAACTATAAAACGAAAAGTACATCTGGACAGACGGGGGCTTTATTTCTCTGCGATACCATAATCCCGGCAGACACAGGTTCTGCCTATCAATATGAGAAACAGGAGGACGGAAGCTATCAATATGTATTTTATCCGGGACCGGTGGTGAACTTTGGCGATTCCAGTGACTACAAATATTCAAAAATCCGCAGGTGGCTGAAGTCCCAGGAGGATCGCGTGACAAATTCTCTGTGGACGGATATCGGAGTGTCGCAAAGCTATGTGGGGCAGACAAAGTCCGGCAGCTACAGCCAGCTTCAGGAGAAAGAGCTTCGCAGTCAGTATATAGGAAATCAGCAGATGACCGACAGACTGTTCATTCTGTCCGTAGACGAGGCTCTGGTATATAAGGAGTATTTGTGGAGATTTGGAATCATGCCTGGAGAGGCAGAGGAGAATCCGGAGAGCCAGACCGGACCTTTTTGCAAAGGATATTGGCTTCGGAGTCCTTCAGGAAATGGGACTAAAGAAGATAATGGGATGGTATATATTGTAGATTTGGTGAATGGAAATATACATCCGGAGAAGCGAAAACCTGATGAAGCAACAGGTGATAACTATGGTGGAAATCAGACAGACGAACAGACAGAAGAATGGAAGGTTACCAGTTCCGTCGGAATCCGTCCTGTATTTGTACTGCCTCAGCAGGGGTAGCAGTACGGTCAGATTTTCTTATGTCAGTTTTGGCAGGTGTTTGAAAGAGAAGTTAAGAAAGGAAATGCAGATAGATAGAAAGGATAAAAAATCATGAAAAAAACGATTCCTAAAAAGGAGTGGAAATGGATACTGTGTGCTGCTGTTCTGCTGCAGGTTATGGGCTCCGATTACCTTTCGGTAAAAGCAGAGCAGGTAAGTTTTGTACAAGAGAGCCAACCGTCTGCTCATTATAAGACGCTGCTGCCACATTTAAAAAATCTGGCAACGCCAAGCAATGTTACAGAAGAATTATCAAGGCCATCGGTTCCTTTACCAGAGGAGGAACAGGAAGGGACAGGACAACTAAAAAAGGCTGTCTCAATAGCAAACCAGCTTAAAACGTCTCTGAAAGGTGATGCACAGACAGGAGATTTGTGGCTGGACTGGGCAGGCGATATGGATTTTACCGGAGACGGAGATGAGGAGGCTCCTTACCAGATCCGTACATTGTCTCAGCTGATGGGACTGTCAGAATCGGTGGCCGCCGGGAATTCCTATGAGGGAAAATACTTTGAACTGGTTCAGGACATTGATTTGGGCGGCATATGGATTAATAATGGAAACTGGAATCCTATTGGATGGTATCAGAACGAAAAGGAGATAGAAGAGGAAGTTTTGCATCCGTTTAAGGGCATTTTTGATGGCAGAGGAAACACCATATATGGACTGAAAATTTTGGACCCGTCCAGAAATTTAAGAAATATCGGTTTGTTCGGCAGCATTGAGGGAGGAACCATAAAGCATCTGAATGTTGTAGCTGACGATATCAGCGGTACGGACCGGATAGCGGTTCTGGCAGGAAGTATAGGCGGTGATACGGTTATCTATGATGTTACGGTGTCCGGTTATCTTCATGGAGAAAGTGTTCAGGGTACAGATGCAGACAGTTGTAAAAAGAACAACGGAAATACAGGAGGAATCGCTGGATATTCCCATGGAGGAAGCAGGCGGGTCACTGTGGAAAACTGTAAGGCAGATGGGATTGTAATTAACTCTCAGTCATCTGAAGGATGCGTAGGAGGGATTGTAGGAGAAGCACACAGGACGGATCTGGTAGACAACCAGGTATATACCCAGGACGGAACATCGGACCGGATTCAGGGGAAAGGTTATGTGGGAGGTATTGCTGGAAATATGGACCAGACCAACATTTATAATTCCTATGTAGACGGAACTATCGGGGGAAACAAAACCAAAGCCGTAGGGGGAATCGTAGGAAAATATGAAAGCGGAAATCTGGTTTTGGCCCGTTTTGCAGGAGATATTTCAAGGACCAACAACGGAACGGCGGCTTGTGAAGGAACCTTCATAGGAACCAGAGAAAGCAGGGATACTTTTACTTACGGAACAGAAAAGAGTAATAATCTGTCCTACCTGTTTACCAATACGGCGGCGAAAGCCAAAAATATCTTCGGATCTAAAATCGACGGCGATAATTCCTACACTAAGTCCGCTCGTATTGGTTACTGGACGGACAATGAGACAAAATATACAATTCTGTCAGGAAATATGGAGACAAAGAGTCAGGAACTGTATTTTTATGAAGAATTAGAGGAAGGAGTTCGTTCCGTTATTACCAGAAAGTTAGGGAATGAATTTACGGCAGAGGGAGCAGCCAAAGACCTAAGATTCCGCCTGGATCATTTTGCACCAGGATACCAGGGAGAACCAGTGAGAGGGTATCTGCTTTCTGTGCCCAGAATCGATGCAAAGAATGCAAACGGAACATACGATACAGATGTAGCGCTTTTGACAGCTCTCCCCAATGGAAATCAGTCCTACTATCGAAGTATTGACAAAGACCGCGGGGCGGCAGTGGCACCGGGAATCGGGGTAACTGTAGTTACAGCTCCTAAAAATACCAATGAGAACCGGTATCAGATGATTGTAGATGGTACAAAGGAGGGAGGAGTAAAGCCTCCTACCTATATTGACGAGGACGGCCAGCAGGTTCCCATGAACTATGTGGCAGGAGGAAGCTACAGTTTTATCATGCCGGAGAGGGACACGGAGATAAATGTCCGGTACCAGAAGGTGACGACCCGTCTTTTGGTTTCTCCGGAAGAAACAGAAATTTCTGTGATACATACCAGAAGCGGCGACCGAAAGAACCCGGACACACGGACAGAAGTACGAAATAAGGGAGGAACTTTAATCGCCAGATATTTAAACGGTGTACCAGATACCTCTGTGGAGGTTCAGCCCATTGGGATTCATGGCGAACACAACAGCTATGGGGATACAACAGACCGCAGTATGAAATGGGCCATAGACGATCCGGATCTGCTGCAGATGACAGTTTTTGAAGGTTACACCACGGAAGATGCCAGAATCCTTCCAAATCTCTCAGGTTCTTTTATTCAGGAAATCTTAAATCGGGAAATTCAGACACAGGCAGACAGCCAATATCAGGAAATCATTCAGCCAACAATTTATGAAAAAAATGGAGTAGTTACAGCCACTACCAATCCGCAGACCTCCGTAGACGGCCAACCGGTATATGGAAATTGCCGGGTTACGGTCAAATTTCAGATTCTGGACCAGACAACCAGAAGAGTAGAGGGGCTGACGCTAAACAAGAGTGATATAGTATATACGGTTATCCGGAAGCTGACAGGGGACAGAAAAAATCCAAAAGAGGAGATTCTTTGCACAGAGCCGGTTATACTGTCAGCAAAATTATTCCCCCAGCAGCCATTTCTTAAAAATGTCACCTGGAAAGACCAGGAGAGTCAGCAGATTATTACTCTGGCACAATCCGGAGAGCACGGCGAAGATGTGGTTGTAGGTATTCGCTGTGATACAGGAGGAAAAGAGAATCCGGCCTGGATTCAGAATGTAATCAATGAGGACAATCAAAAGAGAAAAGATAATCCATATGCTAAACTGGCGGGCTCTGCAAAATATGAGGAAGCCATAACCGCTACATCAGAAGACCAGACCAATGGAATTGTTTCTGGAAAATGCCATGTAACCATTCGATTTGTCACGGCAGACGAGACGATGATACATCCGGAATCAGTTCATATAGACAAGAGGCAGGTTACTTACGATTTGCGGGTAAAGAAAGAGGGGAACAGCCAGTCAAAAACCGTAGAGGAATCAGGATTTCAACAGATGCAGTTAAATGGTATCGTAGAGCCACAATGTGAGGACGATGATGCTTACAAGCCATATGAAAACGGCGTTATCTGGTCCGTATCGGATTCCGATGCACTGCAGATAAAACAGGATGGAACTATCATCCCCAATAGAAACGCCGCATGGATAAAAGAAGCGCTTACTAAGGCTCCTTATACCGCATCAAAGACCGTGTGGGTAACTGCCCAGACCAAAGACAATGGAATTTCCGACAAAATTCCGGTAACACTCAATTTTCAGGCGGAGTGCATGGCTTTTTCGCAGAATAAAGCTGTCTTTGACCTGGTGCTTACAAAAACTGGAAGAAGAACCAATCCGATTTACAGCTGGGCAGGGGCGGAAGAGAAACAGAACAAGGCAGTTTCCTATCCGCAGGAGAAAACAGTTACTTATAAATCATCAAAGCCGGAGGTACTTACAGTTAACCAGAACGGAACCTGCACTCCGGTTTTGAATCCAGAAGCCCAGTGGATAAAAACGGCATTATCCTACCCATATAAATCCACAGAGACGGTGACGCTTTCCGCTTCCAATGGAACTTGTACAGATACCTGTGCCGTGACATTAAATATAAAGGTTGTAGACAAGACCACATCTTCCGGCGGCGGAAGTGGCAGCAGCGGAGGAAGCGGGGGAGGTTCTGCCGGGGGAGTCTCCACAGGAGTGACACCGGCCGGCAGCAGGCTTTCTTCTGCCGCACCAGCGGGAAGTGTAACCGGAACCTGGATACAGACGGCAGACGGAAGGTGGACCTTCACTTCCGGCGGCAGAACTTACAACAGTGAGTGGGCCTACATCCACAATCCATATGCAGATGCTCAAAAGGGGCAGAAGCCGGCAGATTGGTTCCGGTTTGACAGTACTGGCCATATGGTGACCGGATGGTTTACAGACCAGGATGGAAATAAATATTATTTAAACCCATTGTCAGATAACACTCTTGGGAGAATGGTTACCGGTTGGAGCTGGATTCAGGGAGAGGATGGAAAAATGCGTTGCTACTATTTTAATCAGGTTTCTGACGGAACGAAAGGGGCATTGCTTCGCAATACTGCAACTCCGGACGGATATCTGGTAAACAGTGATGGTATGTGGATTGTCAATGGAACAGCAATTTTAAGATAAGAGAGGACAGACTGGTATGGAACAGAAGGCAAAACGTGTATTATCCGTTTTTTTAGTGTTGGTTTATTTTGGCATGCTCCTCTTTCCTTTGAGCTACAGCAATTTTTTTGTCAGTCAGGCGGCCACGTTCAGAGGGAAAAATATCTGGACCAATGGACCAGAGGCAATCTATGGACGAAACAGAAATTGGATGTATAAGTGGACAGATGGGTGGCAGATGACATTCTGCATTGCACCGAGAAACCACATGGGCAATACTATCACAGCAGAGGCGCGTCGAACGAACATTCATGATGAAGAGATTCCTTACATAAAAAGCAAAGAAGACTATGAGAAGCTGGCTATGATCTGTACCTGGTATGACACCAATGGTTCTATCCACGCGGACAATGCTACCTATGCTGCGGCTCAGTCAGCAATATGGGCAATCATGGAAGAGGGATGGGAAAGTGCGGATTCCGTAGCCAGCCTGGTATCCAGACATGTGCCGGGTACTTATGAAAAGTGGTTAATACTAAAGGAATATGTGGAAGGAGCAGGAGACGGCGGCAGTGGACTTCCGGAGTGGTGTTCCCCGTCAGCGGTTTCGGGAAAACCTCAGCAGATGATTCTGGAAAACGGAGTATGGAAAGCCTCGGTAGATGTTTCTTCTGTTCCCCAGCTGGCAACACTTAATTGGGTCTTTGAAGGAGACAGCACTGGATGGAGTAAATCTGTGTCTGATGGAAAAATGACCTTTACCTATAACGGAACTCCGGGACAGCCCATGACCGTATCTGCAGACCTGCCTCAGGAATTAAACAGTTTTACCAAGAATACCACATCCCTGAACCTATATATTCCCAAAGGGGACCGAAGCCAGATTCAGGCTATGATTTCTGCGGGGCCTTATGAAGCGAAGATTTATGTCCGGCTGACCTTTGTGCCCGCGGTAGAGGAAACGAAAGTACCGGAGGTTGTGATTTACCGCCACACAGAGACCTTTGAATCACACTACAATTTTGATGTAAAGAAATATTGCGCTGAAACAGGGAGAGAACTGAAAGGAGCCGTGTTTCAGATTTTAGAGGCCTTTGATGAAAGCCAGGCAGGGGACGGCCTGGAGTTGGAGCGGATGACGCCAAAGCCATCTGCCTGGACAGGCTTTAAAATCTGTGGAGAAACAGTAACCGATGAAAATGGATACTTTTCTCATACGGATGAAAGGAACTATGAATATGTTAAAACATACTGTGACGGGCATCCGGAGCCGGAATACATGGAGGCACCAGAGCCCTCCGGTGATGAAAGCGGGGATAATTCCGATGAAATCGCCGCAGTAGAAGAAGCCAATGAGGCGCTTAAGGCACAATGGGAAGCGCTGGTGGAAGCCTGTGAGAATGAGACGGATTTTCATGGTATGGAACCAGGGGAAGGTCTGGAGATGATGTTGGAAGACAGGAACAGGACTTATGAGCAGTTTATCAATCTGGAATATGATTACACGGTCCGGGAGATCCAGGCCAGATACGGTTACATCCGCCATGGGCTCCATAATGATGATGAAAAAATTCCTGTTGTACGGATGAATTCTTCCGAGGCAGGCGGAAATCATGAAATAAACCTTCATGCGCCCGGCAGCGGACGCACCACCACACATGAAAGTCTGGCGGGCGCACCTGGCATACCTGAATTCATGCCGCCTGATCGGCGGCGAACTTTCAAAGTAATTGAAAAGGAAGTAAATGAGGATACAGACAAGCAGGTTCTTCCGGCGTTTGAAACGGACATGGGGATATCTGAAATAAAGATACCTGAAATAAGGAAATATACAGAAATAGCAACCTCAAATAATGTGAGAAGAGTTTTCAGGCACATGCCAGGAGACGGTGATCGGGAAGAGGAGGACTGGGAATCAGGAGAAGGCGGGATGCTGCCGGAACCCATAGAGGATGATGTTTCCTGGGTTGAGCCCGCTGGTACGGCAGATAAAATCGGATACACATTTTCCATATACAATCACCGGACAGAGGGAGAACTGCATATCAATAAACGGGATTTAGAACTTCAGAAAGGAGAGACATCAGAGTATGACAGTTATGGGGACACTCAGGGGGACGGAACTTTGGAAGGGGCAGTTTATGGCCTGTATGCGGCAGAAGATATTGTTCATCCGGATGGCAAAACCGGAGTCGTGTATGGAAAAGGCGATTTGACGGCAATTGCAACCACCAATCAAAAGGGAGATGCCTCTTTTCTGGCATATACAGAGGAAAGCGAGACTTCAAAAGCTGCGGCAGCTCAGGCAGAAAACAGGACAAAGACCTGGGTGGGCCACCCTTTGATTCTGGGACAATATTATGTGAAGGAAATTGCCCGTTCAGAAGGATACGAACTTTCCGTTTACGGAGCGGACAGACAGATCAGCAATGTGCACACAGATAAGGAGGAGACCGATGTCATAGGAACGGCAAAGGTTGTGACAGCCATGACACATCCGGTTGATATGCATGATGGTTCCTGGCTGGAATTTGATGTGACATATGAAGATACTGTTCAGGGGTTCGATCTTTTCGTCAGCGGTTTTTCGGAAGGGACAAAGTTCTATCGTTCCAAAATGAAGGAGACTACCGAAGCACAGCAGGTGGTGACCGGTTCCCGTCTGGTGGCAACCGGGGAGTATGAGATGGCAGAGGAAGGGGAATACCGTCTGGATGCGGAAGGAAATTATATTCCTTTGCTGGATGTGCAGGGAAATATAATCTGGGATACTGATATGCCGGTATTCAGGGCGTATTATGTCACCAGGCGTCTCAACTACTATCCGGATAAAACGGCGGTCCCTCAGGTAGATCCGGATAAATGGGACGATTCCGGGACGGCAGACATGGATTATGTCAAAGCAGAGGCAAATTCCATGCTGGAGCAGACAGGATACCGGATATTAGATTCCAAAACCGGACAGGATGCACCATGGACCATATTGAATTTGTCAGGAACCACGAACCAGGAGCTGGTTGAAGAACTTTTGGACTGGTTTTTATCACAGAGTTTCTGGGACAGCGGGGCAATCCATAGGGTATGGCAGGAGGACGGGCAATATAAAGCCATTGTTTTCCATGATTACAGAAGGCTTTCCGGGCAATGTATTTATGATTCTGCCAGCGGTATGGTCTATGTAAAAACACCGATTAAAGTAGATGGAATGGGGGAACGCCATACATTTCTTTCCTATAAAAAAAGCGATTTTTCTATGACAGGAGGGTATATTTCCGTTCCGCTGATGAAACAGACATCAGAAGAAATTCCGTTTCCGGCAAGGATAGAGGATTATCTGGAGCTATCCTATATGCCAAGGTACCAACAATACAGAGCAGGGGAATACCGTCTGGATGGAAATGGAGGGCGGATCCCTGTGTACCACACAGAATTTATCTATGGGGAAAAACAGGAGACTACCAGTGATTACGAATTGGCATCATTAGAGGCATCCTATGACCCCCTTACAAAAGCATATACGATTCATGTAGATAATCTTGTGGATTGGAATGGGGAGGATCATTCTGTAACCGAGACATTTCGGGCTGTTGCGGGACAGACAAGTATTACATATGACGGAAATACCATGTTTTACAGTGACTATTTGACGGATATTGCCGGGGCAGGCGCCAGCGCATTTGCAAAGTGGAAAGACAAAGAAGGATCCTATATACAACTGGTACAGCTGACTTATCCGGGACAGATCTCTCCCATGCAGGACGGAAGGGGGATGCCTGGAGAGGGGACACGGAAAATACCGGTTCTTTTGCAGCAGCGGATTATAAAACAGACCGTTAAGGTAACAAAAGATATTATAACAATGGATAAAGGAAACCCAGAGGGACAGGTTTCCAAAATGGATAACTTTCGCTTTAAAATTTATTTAAAGTCCAATCTTTTGCGGCTGTACCGGGATGAGGAGGGACAGATTGTGTGGACGGATCGCTGGGGAAACCCGGTTGATGCGGAGAAATTTAAGAAAAACTCTCCAACCATTGTACCGGATTTGTATACCCGGCCTTCCGGCACCACTGTCCTGGAAACCATGGAGGTTTGGATGGAGGATGGAGATAAGTTAAGAAAGATTGAGACTTACAACTATGAGAAGTTTTTTGATGCCATCCGGACAGCGAACCGGGATAAATGGGATGATCATGCTCCGTCCTACACGTCCTACCGCCCTGTGGGAAATGAGAAGAACAGAACGGACTATGCAGTAGAGAACACGAAAGTATCAGATAATGTAAGGCAATTTTCCATTGACTGGTATCTGGACGAGGAAGTTGAGAAAATCCAGGGAACCATAGATATGGCTTATGGAGACCAGCTGTATGATGAGGCTCTTTTTTATGCCATCGAGAGGGCGGAGGATTATCTGAAACCATTTTTTGAATATGATTTAGACGAAATCTATGCAATTCCATGGGACAGCGATACAGATGGAGGAAAGGACAGAGATAAGACTACCTTAAGCGCAGACCTGGAAGAAGGAGAACACTGTTACAGGGTTTCCTCTTATCTTCCTTACGGTACCTATGTGATAGCAGAGCAGCAGCCTCAATATGCCGAACTGGGGGATCTTTCCAACCGTCATTACCAGATTGATAAACCAAAGGAGATTTCTCTGCCAGCGGTTTACACCGATTATGAAGGGGCCTGTCAGTATCCGGAAGAGATGAGCGGATATTATGTTTACGATTCCAGGATGACTCCGGAAGAAATGACAGAAAAATACCTGATCCGTTTTCATGAAGAGAGGAGAAGCGTAAAAGGCCACAATCACAGCGGAGATTTCGTGATCTATCCCTATGGGATGGATACGGACCAAAAGAGAGAAGACGATATAACATATTCCGTATCTGAAAACTCCGGGACAGCAGATGAAGTACGGTTTTTTGGAGGGACAGCTACGGAAGATAATCCGTCCGGTCAGTACTACCTAGACAATGTTTCGACTATGACAGGGGTCCGGACCGCTTATGACGGTCTGTATTCTTCCATCTTGGTACCCTGGAGTATGGAGGTACCACAGAATGAAAAAACGGACAGCCAGCCGGAGGCATCCGGGGAAAGCAGCTATCAGGGATATGCCTATGCCAAATTCAGGAATCTTTCATATGGAGCAAAATTAAGGATTGAAAAACTGGATTCCGAGACCCATGAGAATCTTCTTCATGACGGAGCGATTTTCCGCATCTATGCCGCCGGAAGAGATTTAGAAAACGGAACAGGGAAGGTGAAATTTTATGAGAGTGATACGATGATTTCCGGAAGCAGAGAATTTTTAGAGAGTATGGGGGCATCCAATATCACCAGTATAGCCAGAGGGAATTTATATACCGGTTTCGTGCCTGCAGGCACTCCCATCTGTGCGGAAGAGGATCAGATTACCATGGCAAATACCTATGGAACGAAAATTGGAGAATTTCAGGCATATACGACTACAGGAAATCATTGGATGGGGAGCGTTTATGCAGATCAGAACGCTGGGTATCTGGAGACACCAAAGCCTCTGGCAGCAGGGACCTACGTTCTGGCAGAGGTGAAAGCACCTGCCGGATATACCAGGACAAAGCCTGTGGCTGTCGAGATATACAGTGATAAGGTCGCGTATTATAAGGAGGGAAACAGGCAGGACAATGTAATTGCCGCAGTTTATGACAAGCTGGCAGAGAATCCCTCAAAAAATAAGAACAAGCCACAGGACATAGATGATATAGCCAGAATTTATGTTGAGAATGCTCCGATTAAGCTGAAAATAGAAAAGGTAAAGGAGGCATCAAAGGGAGAAGCCAACACAACAAAGGACCAGACCGTTACGTGGCAGATCAGCGGAAGAGTTGACGGAAGCCTGGCTCAGATCGGGAATCATCCTGATTACGAATATGCATTTTTAAATGGAGAATACCAGGGGTATGGATGGAAAAAAGGAACTTTGGAGTATCTGCAGGAATTAAAAAACAGCGGAGAAAATGTTACGATTGTATATCATGGAACACTTTTTTCAGGATATGGATATATCACCAGAAAACTGGAGACTGCAGATGATGAGAATCCATATGTAGCAGGGGCCAGAATGACATTGTTTGAGGGACTGGAACTGAGACCTTCCGGAGATCAAGGAGACTATACATATGAAGGATTGGTGATTAACCGGGCCATCGACCAGACCGTAACCAGAATGTATGTACAAAAGGGATATGCAGGGTCAAGGACAGAATTTCTTCCGGATACGAAAGAGAGTAAAACTGTCTGGACTTCCCGAAAAGTGGAGAGGGAAGACACGGATATTCTGTATTATGATCTTGGCGGGGTGGATGTTTTCAGAAACCAGACGGCAGATGGAAGAAGCGTGCTCTGTGGATATAACAGAAATCATGAACTGGTACCGATCCATCTGTTGGAAAACGACAGAAAGAATCTGGTAAAAACGGACAGGGAATTTTCTCTTTTTGCTTTTAAAGGAGGCAGCCCCTATCTGGAAATTGCAGGAGGAAATTTTACAAAGATATCCTACTCTCCTGCAGATAAGCAATTTACTGGTGATTTTGCTGATTTGAAACGAGATGTAAACGGAAATTATACGTTTGGAGAAGGAGCGATTCTCTATCATTTAGATGAAAATGGAAACCGAGACAGTCTGGTAGACCCTGGCACAGGGATGGCTTACGTTCTGGAGGAGACAGAAAAAGGCAGAGAACAGAAGCAGAGAATTTTGGTGTGGCCGGTGAACATAGCAAGAGATGAATATGGGGCTGTTATCGCCCGGGATAAGATTACTACTTTTCGGGCTGCCACCGTAGAGGAAAATCAGGTTTCAGAAGTGTCAGAGGAATATCCGGAAAGTGGTTATATAACAGGTTCCTGGAAGGCGGAAAAGAAAGAGGATAGCCACGCCTCATCAACTGTAAGGCAAAATCGGGAAGGTCAGAATCTAAATGGAGAGCCTCTTCTCAACGACAATACGGGTTCCTTCGAAAAATCCGTAGATCCAGTGTTAAATAGTCACGGACTGGCAGAATATTATCAGAAAAGTGATGGCGTTTATCATGAAAGGACGCCGCTCTATGACCGCAACGGGGATCTGGTGAGAGAAAAAGAACAGGATCTGCAAAGGGATTATCGTCAGGCTGCATATAGGATAGAGGAGAGGGGAACGATTTTTCATCGCTATGGGGAAAGTTATATTTTAGAAAATACATGGATGACCGGGGATGAGACACCCAATGATCCGTTTCATACTCTGGTGAAGGACGGACAGGCAGATATTCTGAAGAGGGTTCCGGCGGGAACGTATATTTTGGAAGAGGTGAAAACACCAGACGGGTATACAAAAGGATTTCCGGCAGGGATAACGGTGGAAGAGACGTCTGCCCTTCAGAATTCTGAAATGACAGATTACACAATAAAGCTTATGATAGGCAAGATAGACGGAACTTCCAGGTATACCCATAAAATTCTGGATATGCAGACAAAGGATGTTTCGGGCCAGTGGAAGGTGATTGGGACAACCAGGGAGGGAAAAGGTACCTACGGTCAGAATCAGCTTTCCGGTGTGGAACTGTCCCTGTATAAAGCGAACAAAGCCCAAAAAACAGATGAAAAACCGATTGCAAGATGGATTACCACAGATAAGCCATTTTATGTGGAAAGGATCCCTTCTGGAGAATATCTTCTGGAGGAGACAAAGACACCAAAAGGGTTTGTGACTGCTAAACCGGTATCCATTGTGGTAGAGGATACCAGGGATGTGCAGAATCATATGGTATACAATGAACATACAAAGGTGGAGATAGAAAAATACTCCCTGAAAGACTCAGAAAAAACATTGGTAAATGGTGCAGAATTTCACTTATATGAGGCCCTGACAGATTCTAAGGGGCAGGTGATTGAGAAAGATGGTATCCCTCAATACAGAGAAGCAACGCCAATGGATTCCTGGAAAAGCAGCGATGCCAGTGAGTATGAAGACTTTATTACTGCATTTGAGGAAATGTATCGAATCTATGGAACAGAAGGAAAAGCCGTATCATGGAATGACCACGGCAGCAACAGAACAGCGACACAGGTATCCTGTACATCTATTGGCCCTGAAACGTCAGGCGGTGTGGAAAGTCATTTTCCTACAACAGCAAAACTGCGGTATCATACAGAAGACGGAAAGGAAATACGGATTACAGTATATGAGCAGTTTGCCTTTGAATACCAGTTTGATTATCACGTGCTTCCTCAAGCCGGATCATACGCAGTATCTTATCTGACGGTGGAAGGTATACGCCGTCTGGATTATCTTCCGGTCGGGAAGACGTATGTACTTAAAGAGACACAGGTTCCTGCCGGATATGCCGGGGCAGAAGATCTGGTAATCCATGTGGAAGATACTGCAGACATTCAACGATACGGGGTTCTGAATCAGGAAGGCATGCTGCTGATTTCCAAAACAGGAGAAGACGGAAAGGTACAGCTTGCAGGAGCGCAGATGGCATTGTATCGGGCAGCGGATGACGGCAGTCTGATACAGGATGACGCCCATCTGGCTGCAAAGTGGATCAGCGGAAGCGATGGCGTATACACAGAGTCAGAGGCTATTAACAGACAGATTCCGGAAGGCTTAAGTCAGGGGGAGTTAAGGCTTCACCCCTTAAAAAGGCTTCCTGATGGGAGTTATTATCTGACAGAATTACAGGCGCCGGATTACTATACCCTGATGAAGCCTGTGAAAATTGAGTATAAGCAGCAGGATAAAATACAGATTGTACATGCAGTAAATTCTCTGGCAGAGGGGGAACTGGAAATCACAAAGACAGATTCCCAGGGAAAGCTTTTGTCAGGAGCTGTATTCCAGCTGTCAGCCAGCAAAGAAAGTGACTTGAGGACACCTGTGTTTACCAGAATATATGGGGAAGATAACGGAGTATTGAACATCACAGGTTTACCGGTGGGAGAAGTGGAAAAAGACGGAACTGTGGTGCCATATGTATATAGTTTAAAAGAGATAACACCGCCGGATGGATATAGCGCCAGCCTGCTTACCCGCACCTTCCGGTTTCTGCCAAACCAGGATGGAAGTTCTTATGAAATGGGAGAGACGGCGAAAAAACAGTTAAAGATTGTCAATGAGAAGACAAGAATTGTGATACAAAAGAAAGATTTCGACTTTCTGAAAGATAAAGATATGGAAGGCGCTTTTATTCAGGGAGCGGAATTGGCCGTGTTCCAGGTAACAGGGAAAGACCCGGAACAGAATTATCTCTATGACAAATCCAGTCCTGTAGCCGTGTGGACGACTTTAAAGGAACAGCCGTCAAAGGTTCTGGAGGGGCTGGTGGCAGGACAAACGTATGTATTGCTGGAACAGAAGACACCAGAAGGCTATGGATATATGAAACCTGTATTTTTTACTATTTCCATGGATGGAAGAAACATTGTCCACCTCAGTGACTTGGCAGTCTCGATTACCGTAAACACACAGGAAAATCAGGAAAATTCTGATTTTTTAGAGAGTGATGCCATAGATGGGGTGACGATTCAGGGAAGATACGGAGTAAAGGTAGAGATGTCTGTTGCGGATTCGAAAGGCAGACAGCTTGCTTCCTGGACAGCTGGCAAAGACGGCTATCTTCTGCAGAAAATGGAAGGGGTTAAGGACGGAGAAGTCTGTACAATTACAGAAACCACAGTTTACAGCGATGGTTCCAGAGAAATCACAAGAAGAGTGACAAAACCGCTGTTTTGGGAAAACGGAGTCTGTCGGATTACGGACCGCAGAGTAGAGCAGGTGGCTTTGGAATTGAC
Source organism: uncultured Hungatella sp. (assembly GCA_910588325.1). GTDB lineage: Bacteria > Bacillota > Clostridia > Lachnospirales > Lachnospiraceae > UBA3402. Next base: position 92,300 of record CAJUPP010000001.1, on the reverse strand, counting down.
GTGGAAAGATGGAGAAACCATCCAGTCATTTATTCCCGAAGAAACTGGTTCTCTGTGGAAAATTGACAACCATGTAGCTTCGGAAAATCCAAAGATTCACATGTGCAACCGAAAAGGAAAAATGGGAGACGGACTGGACCCCAATCAGGAGGTATTCAACCGAATCACATACACCAATACCATCAGTCAGAATGCAGACATAGAACTGAGGGTGAAAGTAAGCCAGGGAACAGAGGTGATTGACTCTGGAGGCGGAAGCGAGAGTGATGGTGTCTGGATTTATCATTTGAAAGATATAAAACCTGGGGAATCCGGCAGTGTTGTTCTGATTACTGAGATCTCACCGGATTGCCTGGAATGCCAGGCGACAGCGGAATTGACACTTTATCCGTCGGGAAAGTCAGAAAGCGCAGATTCAGGAAAAGCTGTGAAGACGCTTCCGGTGCTTCAAAAAAATAAGCTGACTGTTTTTCAGGAACTTACAGGTACAGGACAAGAGTTTTATAAAGAAGAGGAAAGTACCTTTCGGATATTTTTGTACGGAGAAGGGGGAGAAGAACTGAGAGGGATTTATCCTTATGAAGGAAGCAAAACCGGAGTTTTAAGAAGCGGAGGCAGTGTTTCGCTAAGAGGAAATCAGTATATTACCATTGAAACGGGAAAGTTAAACCCCAATATCCGCTATAAAGTAGTGAGGCAGGAGGATGGAAAAACTGTTACATCCTGGAATTGGGAAGGACAGATCGGTGAAGAGGCGGGAGCCTGTGCCGTGTTTACCAGAAATGTGACGGATACAAGGGAGAGAACCAGGTTTGTAAAAGGACAAAGCTATATTTTAAAAGAAACCATAACCTACAGTGATGGCGAAAAAAGGACAGGCAGGCAAGTGGAATTTATGGTGAATGAAGAGGCTGCCATTGATACGATGGTTGGATTTGACAGACATGTTCAGGTAACCATAACCAAAGAAGATTTAGGCGGAGAGGAGGTGCCTGGTGCATCTCTTCAGGTAACAGACGAACAGGGGAAGGTTCTGGAACAGTGGGTTTCCGGTAAGGAACCTTATAGGATTACGGCAGTTCTGGAACCAGGAAAGAGGTATATTCTCCATGAGGAACTGGCGCCGGACGGATATGGATACAGTATGGACATTGCTTTTACGGTATCGGAGGAAGGAGTGACAGAGCAGGTTATTATGGTAGACAAACCGACAAGGGCAAGGTTTCAGAAAACAGATATTACAGGCGAAAAAGAGGTTTCCGGAGCTGTTATGCAGATTCTGGATTTGGACGGAACAATTATAGAAACATGGATCTCCACAGAAGAACCACATGAGATCAACGGAAAGTTAATTGCCGGAAAGGAATATATTCTGCATGAAGAGTATGCGCCGAAGGGATATGCTTATGGAACAGATATCCGATTTTTGGTGCCAAAAGACGGACAGCCAGTTCTGGTATCCATGAAAGATGAGCTTACCCATGTAGTGATTCAAAAAACAGATATCACCGGTGAGAAAGAGGTGCCGGGGGCACTGCTTCAAATTACAGGGTCTGACGGCAGCGTAGTGGAACAGTGGGAATCAGAAGAGAAACCTCATGACATCGTAGGGAAACTGGAGGCCGGAAAAACCTATGTTCTTCGTGAACAGTATGCGCCAAAAGGATATGCCTATGCATCAGATATCACATTTACCGTATCCAGGGATGGAACAATAGACAAGGTAAAGATGAAAGATAAAGTAACCCATGTGTCTGTCAGGAAAACAGACATTACCGGTGAGAAAGAAGTATCTGGCGCGGCTCTGCAGGTTTTGGATGAAAAGGGGCAGATTGTGGAGGCATGGATTTCCGGTCCAGGCAGCCATGAGATCACAGGAAAGCTGGAGGCAGGGAAAACCTATATTCTTCATGAAGAGTATGCGCCAGGCGGATATGGCTACAGCGCCGATGTACCATTTACAATATCGGCAGACGGAACGATTGACCGGATTGTAATGCAGGATGATGTGACAAAGCTGGAGATTTTAAAAATTGACAAGTCCTCTGGTCTGCCGTTAGAAGGAGCGAAGCTACAGCTTTTAACGGAAAAAGGACAGATTGTGGAGGAGTGGGTCAGTACAAAAAAGGCTCATCCGATTTATGGAAGACTGACTGCAGGAGCCAGGTATGAGATTCAGGAATTAAGTGCTCCCAAAGGGTATAAAATATTAACACAAAAAATTTCGGTATCTGTTCCGGAAAATGGAGATTTAGTCTGTGTGACAATAGAAAACCAAAAAAGGCCAGGCACGAGAAGAGAGGAATCCCCAAAGGAACCACAAAAGCCAGAACAGCCGCAGGAACCGGATGCACCAAAAGAGACAAGAGTCGGGAGAGTTTTGGCATCCTACAAAACCAGGCTGTCAGGAAGCGGGAAATACGCATTTGCTGGATTGAAAAAAATCCGGACACCAAAAACTGGTGATGAGAGAAATACCAATTTTACTCTGGTATGTATCTTATTTGTTCTATCCATAATAGGAATGATAAAGTTAGGAAAAAAAGATAAGAAGAGCAGTAAAAACATCACTATGGTTTTATTCTGCATGTGTTTCCTGATATTTCCGGTAGAGTCAAAGGCAGAAGAGATTGTGTACAGCAGCGATACGGAAATTATCGTAACCGGAGAAGCGTTTACAGAGAGCCTGGAGATTCCACCGCCGCCGATGCCGACTCGTGAATATAATGGACAGAATTACGATTTAAAATCCTGCCAGATAATTTCAGTTATGACAGAAGAAAGGCAGCAGGAAGTGAAAGATACCATTGTCTATGAAGCCGTAGAGCAGACGGATTCGCTGCCTGCCCAGGCTGAAATACAAGTGACAGATCAAGACAGTGGACAGGTGACAAAGGTTACCATGCCGGTATTGGATACCCGATTTGAAAACTGGAGGTGGATAGAAGGATTTGAATTTCCTATCACAGTGCAGCAGTATGATGCAGGGCTCTTTTATCTGGGAGATTTAACCGTAACAGGCGAGGAAGAACAGCCGTTTTTAGAATATAAAGATGAACTTCTAAAACTGATTGATGTAAATCCGCAGTTCTATTCTATAGAAACAACGAAATGGACTTCTCAGCCATGGGTGGGGGAAGATGGCCTGGTATATCGCCAGGCCATGGCATCCGGACGGAAATATGTGGCGGACTGCAGTGTGACCTATGGGGGCTCAGCCCTCCTTCCGTCGGTTCCTGCCAGTGCCTGGCAGGCCGTATATATGAAAAGGAAAACAAAAGAGGAGAATGAATCGACGACACTTCTGACTGATGAAGCCTTTTTGCAGAGGGAAGAACAAAGGCAGACAGAGCCGACAGGCTCATGGAGAGATAGGATTAAAAAGGTTCTTTGTATAACGGTCAGTATATTGCTGGTGCTGCTCTTTTTCGTAATTATATGTTGTTTTTTGCTCAAAGGGAAAAAGGAATGTGAAAAGTGCACAAAAAGTATGGATAAAAATGTAAAAAACAGACAAAAATGGAAATGAGAAAAAAATAATTGTTGTTTTTTATACAGAGTTATGCTATATTATATGTATCAGATTGGTAACGTTGCCGATATCGATACCGAAAACGTTACCAAAGGAACTGAAAACCATGTCATTTAGTTAAAGAAGGGAAGGTTGTATCTATGAAAAAGATGAAGAGATTGGCAGCACTTACATTGACAGCAGCTATGACGGCAAGCTTGTTGCAGCCTGCGGCAGCGGCTCAGGGACAGAGGAGACTACCAAGGCAGATGGAGGGGCTGCTCCAGCAGAGACTACGGCTGCGGCAGCAGAAACCACGGCTGCATCTGATGGAGGAGCTTCCGGGACAGGAGAGGGCGCCGTATATTATCTGAACTTTAAGCCAGAGCAGGCAGATCAGTGGGTGGCGCTTGCTGAGGTTTATACGCAGGAGACAGGAGTTCCGGTAACGGTTGTTACGGCTGCTTCGGGAACCTATGAGCAGACCTTGAAATCAGAGATGGCGAAAAGCGAGGCGCCTACCTTATTTCAGGTAAATGGCCCTGTAGGCTTGTCTACCTGGAAGGATTATTGCTATGATTTAAAGGACAGCGCGGTTTATAAAGATTTGAACAGTGATGATTTTGCCCTGATTGATGCAGATGGAGCGGTAAAAGGAATTGCGTATGTTATTGAGACTTATGGAATTATTTACAACAAGAAACTGCTGAATGACTATATTGCGATAGACGGTGCAGTAATAGCTTCCCCAGAGGACATTAAAGATTTTGCAACATTAAAGGCAGTGGCAGATGATATTCAGGCTAAGAAGGATGATTTGGGGATTGAAGGCGCATTTGCTTCCACAGGATTTGATGCTTCTTCTGACTGGAGATTCAAAACCCACCTGGCAAACCTTCCTCTGTACTATGAGTACAAGGCTGACGGAATTTCTTCCACAGATGCGGTAAAGGGAACCTATCTTGATAACTTTAAACAGATTTTTGACCTGTATATTACCGATTCCACCTGTGCTCCTACACTGCTTTCCGGTAAAACCGGCGAGGATGCTGCTTCTGAGTTTGCATTGGGTGAGGCTGTTTTCTACCAGAATGGTACCTGGGCTTACGGCGACATTCAGGGGAATGAAGTAGAGGATGAGGATCTGGGTATGCTGCCAATCTATATTGGTGTAGAAGGCGAGGAGAACCAGGGCTTATGTACAGGTTCTGAGAACTACTGGTGCGTAAACAGCCAGGCTCCGGAAGAGAATATTCAGGCAACACTGGATTTCCTTCAGTGGGTAGTAGAAAGCGAGGCCGGTAAGAATAGTCTGGCAAAAGAGATGGGATTTGTAACTCCTTTCAGCACCTTTACCGAGGAATATCTGCCGGCGAACCCATTGCTGGTTGCAGCAGATGAGTTTATGAAAAACGGTTCAACTTCCGTAACCTGGAACTTTACTACCATGCCTTCTGAAGAGTGGAAGAACCAGTTAGGAAGCGCAATGCTGGAGTATGCACAGGGAACCGGTGACTGGGATGCAGTTGTGGCCGCATTTGTTGACGGATGGGCAACAGAATATCAGGCGGCAAACAACTAATCTCCGAATAAGGAATTTATAAGGCGGGGTGGGTGGCACAAGCTTACCCCGCCGTTTTAGTCAAAGAAACAAATTGGTTGCAGGAGAAAGGATAAGATCATGGATAAAGCGATTAAACGATATTTTCCCATTTTTGTTCTTCCTACGCTGTTGGCGTTTACTATGGGGTTTATTGCTCCGTTTATCGTGGGCGTATGGCTGTCATTCTGTAAATTTACTACCATCAATGATGCTACATTTATAGGAATCGGAAACTATACAAAGGCGTTGACAGATGCAAGTTTTGGCCACGCATTGTGGTACACGACATTGTTTACCGTTGTCAGTGTTGTATTTATTAATTTTTTTGCATTTGCCATTGCACTGTTACTGACAAAAAAGATAAAGGGAACCAATATTTTCCGTACCGTGTTTTTTATGCCAAACCTAATCGGAGGTATCATTCTGGGTTATGTGTGGAGCCTTCTGCTAAACGGACTGCTGCTTCCCTTCGAAAAGACGCTGACTTACTCTTCGGTCTATGGTTTTTGGGGCCTGGTGATTCTGATGTGCTGGCAGCAAATCGGATACATGATGATTATCTATATTGCCGGAATTCAGAACATACCCGGCGATCTGGTGGAAGCTGCCAAGATTGACGGCGCCAACGGATGGCAGATTCTGAAAAATGTAACCCTTCCCATGGTTATGCCTTCTATTACGATCTGTACATTCCTGACATTGACCAACGGATATAAGTTGTTTGACCAGAACCTGGCATTGACCAATGGAGAACCTTCCAAGATGTCTGAAATGCTGGCACTGAACATTTTCTCTACATTCTATGGAAGAGCCGGATGGGAGGGCGTAGGCCAGGCCAAGGCAGTTGTATTCTTTGTTTTGGTGGGAATCATCGCCGTAACCCAGAATGTTTTAACCAGGAGAAAGGAGGTACAGCAATAATGGGAAAGAAAGTACAGCAAAAAAATATCGTAATGACCATCATGTTTTCGATTCTGTCCGTTCTGTGGCTGTGTCCCATTGCACTGGTAGTAATCAATTCATTTAAAAAGAAAGCCTATATTAGCCGCCGCCCCTTTGCGATTCCTACGGGAAAGATGTTTGTAGGGCTGGAGAACTATGTCAATGGTATTGAGAAGACAGGGCTTATATCAGCCTTTGGATGGACTCTGTTTATCACCATTGGATCTGTGGCAGTAATCCTTTTATGCACATCCATGTGTGCTTGGTATATCTGCAGAGTAAAGAATACCTTTACCAGTATTTTCTACTATCTGTGCCTGTTTTCCATGATTGTACCCTTCCAGATGGTAATGTTTCCTCTGTCTAAAATTGTCAATATGCTGCGCCTCAATACGCCATGGGGACTGATTATCGTATATCTGGGATTCGGTGCAGGTTTATCGGTGTTTATGTTTACAGGATTTGTCAAGTCCATTCCTTTGGAGATAGAAGAGGCGGCGATGATCGATGGTTGTACTCCCATCCATACGTTTTTTGACGTGGTGCTGCCAATTATGAAGCCAACCTGTGTGACAGTGGCAATTCTTCAGACCATGTGGATCTGGAATGATTATTTGCTCCCTTATCTAAATCTGGACATGAAGAGGTTTAAAACAGTTCCTATTGCCATTCAGTATTTAAGGGGTGGTTATGGATCGATTGATATGGGGGCGATGATGGGGGTTTTGGTGCTGGCGATTATCCCGATTATTGTATTTTATCTGTTCTGTCAGAAGTATATCATTGAAGGCGTTGTGGCAGGTGCGGTAAAAGGTTAGGACGGAGTGGAACGCCGCAATTTTGTAAGAAACTGTTTTACAAAACAGAAAATTCTGCTATGATATTAAAAAAAGATTTTGACAGGTATGATAAAGGAGGTCCTCAAGGTGCGAGAATGTGGAATTTTGCTGCCTATAGCCAGCCTTCCCTCCAAGTATGGGATCGGAGCATTTTCAAAGGAAGCATATGATTTTATTGATAAACTGAAGAAGGCAGGTCAGAATTATTGGCAAATTCTGCCTGTAGGGCCTACCGGATATGGGGATTCTCCATATCAGTCATTCTCTGCATTTGCAGGAAATCCTTATTTTATTGATTTAGAACAGCTGATAGAAGAAGGCCTTTTGAACCAAAAAGAGTGCCTGGAGGCGGATTTTGGCAAGGATGCAGGAACGATTGATTATGAAGCTATTTATAACAACCGTTTTGCAGTGCTTCGAAAAGCCTATGAGCGCTGGAAAGAGAAAACCGATAAATCAGAGAAGGAATTAACGAAACTTTTGGAAGCAGACCTTTGCGAAGAGACGAGAGAATACTGTTTCTATGCTGCAGTGAAGAAATCCTTTGGAGAAAAGAGCTGGGCAGAGTGGGATGAAGATATTAAACTGCGCAGGCCTGAGGCAGTGAAAAAGTACCAGAATGAACTGGCAGACGAGATTCTATTTTATGAATTTCAGCAGGCGAAATTTAAGAAGCAGTGGAGCAAACTGAAACAGTATGCTCATAAGAAGGGTATACGGATTATTGGTGATATTCCGATCTATGTGGCGTTTGACAGCGCAGACAGCTGGTGTCATCCGGAACTGTTTCAGTTTGATGAGGAATGCCGTCCCATCGCCGTGGCGGGATGTCCACCGGATGCTTTTTCTGCCACAGGGCAGCTGTGGGGGAACCCGCTGTATCGCTGGGATTACCATGAGGAGACCGGATTTGCGTGGTGGATGCGACGGATGGAGTTCTGTTTTGATTTGTATGATGTGGTGAGAGTGGATCATTTCCGGGGATTTGATGAGTATTATTCAGTCCCGGCAGGGGAAGAGACAGCCATGCATGGAACCTGGAAACAGGGACCTGGGATTTCCATCTTTGAGAAGATGAAGGAAACCTTTGGAACCGTAGATATTATTGCAGAGGATCTGGGATTTTTGACCCCCAGTGTGCAAAAGCTTTTGGAGGATACAGGATTCCCGGGCATGAAAGTACTGCAGTTTGCCTTTAGCGCCGGTGAGGTCAGCAATTATCTTCCCTATTTTTATCCCCATAACTGTGTGGTTTATACAGGAACCCATGATAATGACACCACAAGGGGATGGTATAAGACGTTGGATCCGGCAGATAAGAAACTGACAGTTGACTATATGAATAATGCCAATACCCCGGAGGAAGACATTTCCTGGGACTTTATCCGTCTGGCCCTTGCCAGCGTGGCGGATCTGGCAGTAATTCCTATGCAGGATTATTTAGGGCTTGGCGGTGAGGCCAGGATTAATCTGCCGTCTACCTTAGGAGGGAACTGGACATGGAGGATGAAAAAAAGGCAGTTTACATCTGCGATTATCAAGCGGTGCCGTGAGATGAATCAGTTATATGGAAGAGGAAAGTAAGAATGGACAGTATAACCATCAAAGATGTGGCCAGGATTTGCGGGGTGGGAGTCAGTACGGTGTCCCGGGCGATTAATAACCATCCGGATATCAATGAAGAAACAAAAAATATGGTTCTTCAGGTTATCAAGGAGAATAATTATATTCCTAATAATAGTGCCAGAAACTTAAAGCGCTCGGTTTCCAGGGTGATTGTACTTGTGGTTAAAGGAATTGATAATCCGTTTTTCAGCAATATGATCCGGATTTTTGAAGAGGAAATTCAAAAAAAGCGGTATTCGATCTTCCTCTGCCGTGTAGAAGAGGGAGAAGATGAGGTGGATGTGGCCATAGAAGTGATGAAGGAGAGGAAACCCAAGGGGGTTATTTTCCTGGGGGGCTGTTTTTCTCATGGAAGAGAGAAGCTGGAACAGCTGGATATCCCCTTTGTTCTGTCTACGATTGCCATCACGGATGAGGTGGAAAAGGGAGATTTTTCCAGCGTTTCCGTAGATGATGTTCAGGAGAGTTACAAGATTGTCAGCTATCTGTGTGAGCAGGGCCATGAGAAGATAGGAATATTGGCGGCTACTCCAATGGATGAAAGTATTGGCAAGCTGCGTCTGGAAGGATACAAAAAGGCATTGGGGGATCACGGAATCAAGTTTAATCCGGCATGGTGCTTTTTCAGTGACGAGGATATTGAGTGCTATACAATGAATAATGGATACAGACAGATGAAAAGAGTGCTGAAGTCGGAGCAGGATATCACGGCGTTGTTTGCGGTGTCCGACAGCATTGCTATCGGAGCCTGCAAGGCGGTCTTTGATGCCGGCAAATCGGTGCCGGACGATTACTCTATCGCCGGATTTGACGGCATGGAGATGGCCCGCTACTACAATCCTGCCATAACTACGATTCGACAGCCGGTGGAGGAGATGGCCTATGCCACCATTAAGATATTATTCGATATTATCAGAGATAAAGCTCAGAATCAGCAGAAAGTTTTTAAGGGACAACTGATTGAGGGGCAGTCTACAAAGGCAAGATAATAATGGGTAAAGAACTATATTTAAGCAGATAAGGCTGGTGCAAAACAATGTCCAATGTTTTGCACCAGCCTTATTGATAGAACTATTGAACCATTAACTGGCCTTCATCTGAACTGACATCGTCAGAAGAGGCTTCTTTTACAACAGAGAAACTGGGAAGGTACTCATTGCCGGATAAATCTTTGATAGAGACAGTGAGGCCGCCGGGGTCTAACTGGAAGGTAACAAATCCATTGGCCTGATCAACGGAGAGCGGTGCTACAATCTGTCCAGATGCGGTGGTAGCGTGAAGGGATGTATAATCAATGCCAGACTGGGTATCTTTTACAACAAGGGAAAGGATCCCTTCATTGACGTCATAGGAGACCAGCTCCGGCGCTCCGTCATCCAGGATGTCTATCACTTCATATTCGGATAAAGACATGCCATTAAAATTTTTCATATAGACGTCCAGGATACCATTGGTGGAAATCACAGCCTGATAGGTTCGCTTACCGGTTCTTACCAAATCCAAGGGTTCTGAGTTCAGAGTAATGGTTACTTCCTTTAACGGCAGGTAAGACTTGATGGAAAAAGTTACGGTGGTAGTCCGATAGTCGTGGGTTTCTCCCACATGTACCTCATATTTGGGTTTGACCGTAACCAGAAAAAAGATAATGGAATTGATAATGATAAACGGCAGTATATAAAACAGAAGCAGCTGGATAACTTCAGAATCCAGAATTGAATTGCTTCCACGCATGGCGGTTCTGCGGTATGCAGTACGTTGGCTCATAGCAAAATCCTCCTTCTTCAGTTGTACTCTCAGAATCTCTCGACACCTGATTTTGCGCTGCGACTCCGCGAGTAATATTACTTTCTTAGCATAGCAGAAAATTTGGGTTCTTACAAGTTTATCTTCTAAATTACCATAAATTATGTTATGATAATAAGAGAAATGCAGCAGATACATAAGTAGTCAAAAAAGTGAGGGGTTTTCATGATTAAAAGAGCAGCAGAATTTGCCGCAAAGGCTCATGAGGGCGTAGTTCGGAAGGGAAGCCATCTTCCCTATATCGTTCACCCTATTGAGGTGGCGATGATGGTATCAGTAATGACAGATGATGTGGAAGTGATTGCGGCTGCTTACCTGCATGATGTCATTGAGGATGCCAATGTTACTTATGAAAAGCTGGAAGAAGTATTTGGACGCAGGGTTGCGGATCTGGTTCAGACGGAAAGTGAGGACAAGTCCAGAACATGGAAGGAGCGAAAGCAGGCAACGATTGACTGCCTGAAGGATGCAGTGTACGAGGAAAAGGTGATTGCATTTGCAGACAAGTTGAGCAACCTTCGCAGTACGGCAGCAGATTATCTGGTTATGGGAGATGAGATCTGGCAGAAATTTCATGAAAAGGATAAAAGGATGCATGCCTGGTATTATGGGAGTTTAAGAAGCAGGTTTGAGGATTTTAAGGGATTTCCATTTTATCAGGAATACTGCCTTTTATGGAAGTATGTGTTTGAGGAGGACAAGGCGGCAAAGTAGACATGCCGCCTTTTGATTTAGGAAAAGTTTCTTGAATTGCTGCAGGTAAAGTAGATAATCTGATATTTTTGGGAAAGTTCCGTTAAAAATACTTTAGCCGCGGGAAGCTTCCGGTCATCTAAATTAGTAAAAGGGTCATCCATAATCAGAAACGGAGGTTCATCCTGATACATAGCATCCACAAGAGCCGCCCGCAGGCAGATTCCAATTAAATCCCGATACCCGCAGCTGAGGGTGTTGACCGTTCTCTGCAGACCCTGCTGGTCAACTGTGACATCCGTGTTGGCATCCATGTGAAAATGGTCTGAAGAGGCATGTGTGATAAGTTCAAAATAACTGCAGAAGCTTTTCAGGATGGGGGCGGCATACTGAGCAGTTAAGGACTCCTTAGCCCTGGAGAGATAGTCCCGGGTTTTCAGGATACAATTGTACTTGCGTTCCTCCGCCTTTTGAAGATCCTTTAATTCCTGCAGATCTTCACGATTCTGCACCCATTCATCATACTGTTCCTGCAGATTTTCCAGAGTTTTATTGTACTCCCCAATCCTATGCCGGCAATTTTCCATATCCTCAGTAAGACTTAAAATAGTTTGATTCAGGTTTTCTAAAGAAGGAAGAGTGGAAGTTGGGAAATCATCTTCTGGGGACAGCTTCTCCAAAAGAACTTTATCCATACCGGATTCAAAATTTTTCAATTCTTCCAAAGCCTCCCCATAAAGTTTTTGTGAGTCTTGATAATTATCCAGACTGTCGCGAAGGGAGTTCAGCTGTGCTCCCAAGTTCTCAGAAGGAGAGAAACCATATTCCTCCAGAAAATGACGGATCTCACCAGAGACAGCAAAGTAAGAGGTTCGGGCATTTTTAAAATCCGCTTCTTTTCCGGACAGGAAAATAAAGCTGGCAGTCTGCTCCTTTAACCGATACAGATCCGTTTCAAACTGGTTTTCAGAAGAGTGTATGCCAAAGCGCTCTAAAAAATTGTACAGCCGGCTGCGAATCTCATGAATCTGCCGGGATGTGGCGGAATCTCTGGAAGTTTTATACTTTTTCTTTAGATCAGAATATCGAACGAATTCTTCCATCAGCAAATGAAGCATAGAGGAGGCAGAGGTTTCCTCAAAGCGTTTGCCGTGATTCCACAGATAGGCAGCCACTTCCTGATCGGTTCTCTCGATAAATTCTCTGTCTTCTTCCATAGCGTTCTGTAAGGCGTCCAGCTGAGAAACAATGGCCGGATCAGGGACAGAAGATGGCCTTTGACGAACAAAAAGTCCTGTAACAAGAAAAATTACTCCGACTCCTGCCACAATCCCTCCGGGAAGTGTCATGGAACCGGCTAAAAGTGCGATCCCCAGAGCAACAGACAGAATTCCTGCCACCATCAGAACAGTTATGGATGGCCTCGTCTGTGAACCAGAGACCATGGAAGCCTTTAAAGCAGCCATGGTGGCCTGCTTGGATGACAGAGCTGATTTTTTGGTATTCCGAAGGTTCCACCGGGCAATGATGGAAGAAATATCTTCTGTATCATTTAAAAAGGTCTGTTCCAGCTGCTTTAGGCAGCTAAGTTCCTCAGCGCTTAGATTTTTATCGGCATATTTCTGAAAAAGGCTTCTTAGCTGGACGGCGGATTTTGTCATTTCATCCATTTCAGAGGAATCTGGCATGCCTGAGGAGAACGTTTTCTGCAGAGAGGAAAGCTCTTCTTTTTCCTGTGAGGTCAGCTTGCACAGAGCGGTCCGCTCTGCCGCCCTGTCCATAGAACTTAAGGCAGAAAGCTGCCGTTCGATCTCGGCCATAGAGGGAATTTCTCCTGGAAAAGCTTCCTTTGCCTGACTGCACTGCCGGATTCTGGAAGCAGTTACCTGTTTCAGATGTTCCCATTGCTCTTTTTTTGCAAGAATATTCTGATGTTTTGTAACAGTAGTCTGCAGCTCTCCGGCTTCTTTCATCTGACGGCGCAGGCTTTCATACAGGTCGGACTCTGACCGAAAGTATTTATCATAAGTTTCCAGACTATCAGAAAGTGCAAAACCATCCTGAACCATTCTGTCAAGACGGGCAATCTGATCTCTGCGTCTGGCCAGAGAGCCTGTCGCTCTTGAAGGGGTTAATTGGTTCATGATTGCGGTTAAGTGAGCGTTGGCGGTTTCATAACTGTTTAAATCATCTGAATTGTCGGTCAGGGTTCCGATTCGTGCGTTAATATCTGTGCTGGCAGAGGTCTCACAAGAATTTTGGCTGATAAAAATCGTCCGCATAAAAGAGTCTCTGCTGATTTTAAATAGTTCTTTCCCCAACTCCCTGGTGTAGTCGTCAGACAGGGTGTTGGTGTCCGCATTCCTTAATTCAAATTGGTCCTTCGACTCTTTTTCGTAAAAAATCCGGCTGACCTTGTATCTCTTGTTCCGTACCTGAAAGATAAGCCAGCCGCCGAAGACACCACCTTGCCAGGGTTTATAACGTTTTCTTTCATTTTCCTCAATACTTTTTTTCCGCTCCCCCTCCAGACCGTAAAACATGGTCCTTATAAATGCGGCAAAGGTGCTTTTGCCCCACCCGTTTTCTTCACAGATGATGTGGACATTGTCGGAAAAATCAAAGGAGCAGTCCTTAAGCGTCCCGAAATTCTCAATGTGACAGGATAATAATTTCACAGTCAGCAAACCTCCTCTCCCGCAATAGCTTGAAAGCCATAGCGGAGAATCACCTTTTTGTCATCCTCAGACAATGCAAGATCCGCCATAACTAATCTGGCAAACTCGCCTTTTAAAGATTTGTCAAAAAGATAGTTTTCCGTTTCAACCTTCAGAAATGTCTCATCATATATTTTTACAAAATAATACTGAGCTCCGAAGCGGGACAAAAGATAATCCATATCCTTTTCACATTCCACATCCAGACCGCCGGCAAGAATAATTTTTATCAGACTGTCCGTTTCACATCCGGTTTCCTGTAAGGCAGAGGTGATTCTGCCAGCCATCTGTGCTGTTGTATCGCAGCCGGTGATGTCTACGGTGATTGTATATAAAGTTCTTCGGGCAAAGGGAATGAACTGGTGGGTGTAACTTCCGGAAACCGGATCGATATCCAGAACAACAAAGCCGTGAGGGCCGCATTCATCAAATCCTCTGCCCTCCAGACAACCGGAATAACAGTATGTTCCCCGGGCGTCCAGAGTTCCTTTTTTGTAGGAATGGATATGCCCTAGGGCCAGGTAGTCGATTCCCTTATTTTTCAGTGATTTTAGATGAATATTCATCATTTTATCTTTGGAATTGCTCTCGGCCTCCTGGCCGTGGAGAGCAACAATATTAAAATCCTGAGCATTCAATACCAGGGAAGCGCAGGCAGAGCCGACATTTTCCGGAGACAGTTCCACGCCGGAGATTACAACATTTCCTTCTCTGTAGGAGGTCCATTGGGAGCCAAAGAGTTTTAAATTCCCCGGAACATTTTCCAGGCCGGAGAGAAAATTGTCAGTATCATGATTTCCTTTCAGATAATAGAAGGTAATCACAGGGTGGTTTTCTATACAAAACAGTACGGTATTTCTGACAGAGGCGGAGATATTTCGGGTATCGAATAAATCTCCGGCAATCAGGATGGCCTGTATCTGTTGATCAGAGGCGTATTCTACCATCCGTTCAAAGGTATGGAGGATTTCTGCCTTTCGTTCTTTGGCTTTTACTTTATCAAAATTGGAATTCATCTTGGAATCCAAGTGAATATCGGCACAATGAATGAGTTTCATTGTTATATAAGGTCCTTTCTTTAAACATTTATAATACTATAACATGATTTTCAAGGCCTTACAACCAGTACATCATTGCATTTAATCTGTTTATTGACAAAAAATACCGACTATTGTATGATTATAGGACCATATAGATTAGGAGATTGATTGGCTATGGAGAGAGAGCATTTCTCGTCAAGATTAGGTTTTATTCTGATTACTGCCGCTTGTTCAATAGGACTGGGCAATATTTGGCGTTTTCCTTATATAACAGGGAGGTACGGCGGCGCTTCCTTTGTCTTGCTGTATCTGCTTTTTTTGGTGGTTTTAGGACTTCCTATCGTTGTCATGGAATTTGCTGTGGGACGTGCCAGCCAGAGAAGTACAGCGCTGTCGTTTGACATTCTGGAGCCCAAAGGAACAAAGTGGCATTACTACAAATATGTTGCTATTATCGGAAACTATTTCTTGATGATGTTTTATACGGTTATAAGTGGCTGGCTTCTGTTCTACTTCTTTGAAATGCTGAGAGGAAATTTTCAGGGACTTACGTCGGAGGAAGTGGCGCAGGAATTCACAGGGCTTTTAGGAAATCCTGGTATTATGACAGTATGTACGATTTTGGTAATTATTGCTGCGTTTGCGATCTGTGGGATCGGACTGCAAAAAGGTGTGGAGCGTGTCACAAAGGTGATGATGTCCGTCCTTTTGGCGCTGCTGATCGTTCTTGCAGTGAGAGCGGTTACGCTTCCGGGCGCTGAGGCCGGATTAAAGTATTATTTGTACCCGGATTTTTCTGCTATGTGGGAAGTCGGTTTATGGGAGAGCGTTTTTGCGGCCATGGGGCAGGCTTTCTTTACCCTTAGTATTGGCATCGGAGCGCTGTCTGTCTTTGGAAGCCGTATCGATAAAAGCCATTCCCTGACCAGTGATGCCATCTATATGGGAGTTTTGGATACGGCAGTGGCTTTGATTGCAGGGCTTATTATTTTTCCGGCCTGTTTCAGCTTTGGGGTGAATCCGGACAGCGGACCCAACCTGCTGTTTATTACACTGCCGAATATTTTTAATGTCATGAACGGAGGAAGATTCTGGGGCAGTCTGTTTTTCTTGTTTATGCTGTTTGCCGCATTGTCAACAGTGATTGCCGTAGTCGAGAATATCATTACTTACGGTATGGACCTGACGGGATGCAGCAGGAAGAAATCAGTGATGGTTAATTTCGTGTTTCTGACCATTCTATCCATGCCCTGTGTGCTGGGCTTTAATCTGTGGCAGGGGTTTCAGCCTCTTGGGGCAGGAACCAGCGTACTGGATCTGGAGGATTTCGTATTAAGCAACAATATTCTGCCTTTAGGAAGTCTGGTATTTCTTTTATTCTGTACCAGACGCTATGGGTGGGGGTGGGAGAAGTTTTATGAGGAAACTTCCATCGGGAAAGGTCTTCCTTATCCTAAGTGGGCCAGGAAATATATCAGCTATGTGCTGCCGCTCATTGTGCTGGTGGTTTTTGTCGGAGGATATAAATCATTTTTTCAGTGATTGCAGAAAAGCAGGAGGCTCTTTCGATGCCGCCTGCTTTTTTCTTGTCTCTTACTATCGTCTAGTCTGCCGAAGGATGTGCTAGTTCCATCCTTCTGGCAGATACTTCATTGTGTTGGCAATCATATCATCCACTAGCTTCTTTACATCCTCTTCGCTGGCACGTCCTTTTACCTGAGGATCGTTTAAGAATGCCTTGTAGACAGATGCTCTGTCACATTCTAATGCAGCTTTTAAGGTGTACTCATGATTCTCCACATGGGGCATAATCAAAGCCCGCACACGCTCGGGGAGACTGCCTGCAATCACCGGTTTGATAGAGTCGCGGCTGAAAACAGCATTGGTTTCTACAACCGCGGTTTGGGGAAGATTTGGAATCTGCAGATTGGTGTTAGGAATATTTACATTGCTTACCACACGGTCCAGGCCGCAGAGTGCTTTGATCAAAAGAATTCCCTCTTCTCCGGAAGGGGTCAGCTTGATCTCCTCCTCGCCGTTTACCAGACGGGCGCTTTTTGCCAGACGTTCTTTCAGGTCATTTTTACGCCAGTCCACAGTAGTCAGGCCGAATTTCCAGCTTTCTACGGTTTCCGGATTTTTAAGATACTCATCACCAGGCATAAACTCTGCAAGATGGCGGTCACCGGCAGCAGCAATCAGCCCGAAGCGATTGAACAGGTCAAATTTTACTCTGTGAGCACAGTTAAAGGAACTGTTGGCCCAGTTCTTGTCAGGTTCATTGTAGCCCTCTTCAAAATGTTTCTCAATGAAATCACGGTATACAGGGAATAAATCAATGCCCTTGTAAGAGGCCTGATCGAACCAGGTAAAATGGTTGATACCCAGTACATTGACATGAATATCATGGCGGTCAATATTTTCGATGCCTAAGGTCTCCTCACAGATACCTTTTAATACTTTTTGAGTGCCGAATACTTCATGGCAGCAGCCAAATGCCTTGATCTTCGGGAATACATGATACAGGGTTTTGACGCACAGAGTCATAGGATTGGTGTAATTGATAACCCATGCGTCCGGAGAATAGGCTTTGATGGCGTTGGCGATATCTACAAACATAGGAAGGGTTCTAAGAGCACGGATAATACCGCCCGGGCCGGCCGTATCGCCTACAGACTGGTAGATATCCAAACGCTCTGGCAGATGAACATCAGACTGCATCTCATCAAAGGTGCCGGGCAAGATGGAAATGACTACAAAATCAGCGCCGGTTAAGGCCTCTTTGATGGTCTTTTTGGTGGTGTAGTTCCATTTACCGACTGTATCAGGACGTTCTGTCAGATGATTTCCAATGATCTCATTGTGCTTTGCAGCTTCCTCATCAATGTCGTACAGACGAATGGTGCCGCTTAAAGAGTCATCCATGCACAAATCGGTCATGAAAGTCCAGGCCCATCCTCTGGAACCGCCGCCTATGTAGGCGATCTGAAGATCAGATACTTTGTTGTTTTCATATTTCATGATAAATCCTCCTGTAGGTACGATAGTTTCTATAGACTATCATACTAAAAAGAAGTATAATATTCTTATAAAATCGCATACAAAATTTAAATTTTCGTACTTTTGTCTTCTTGGAAAGGAAAAATTATGGAACAGGTGGTGTTTCAGGGAAAAACAGATGAGGTGGAGTTCTCACAGGTTATTCGGGACTATGAGTATTCTATGGTAGACAGGCATTTTCATGATACGTATGAGCTGTACTATCTTTTGGAAGGGCAGAGGTATTATTTTATTGACCGTCAGACGTATTTAGTAAAGGCAGGGGATGTGGTGATGATAAAGCCGAACCAGATACATAAGACCAGCATGGCGGAGGAGTCCTATCATAACCGGATTCTGCTTCAGATTGACGGACAGGCCCTGGATCCGTTTCTGAGGGCCTGCAAAATGGGTGGAATGGAGACGGTGTATTCTGGGGATGCCATGATTCTGACTATACCGGAAAGTGAGCGTCCTGATATAGAAAGCCTTCTGTTTCAGATCCAGAAAGAGATGAAGGAAAAACAGCGCCAATATGAGGTTGGGGTAAGACTGAAGCTGGCGGAACTTTTTTTGACGCTGCTTCGCAGCCAGAAGAGGGCGCCGCTTCTTGAAGAAAAACAAAAGGTACAGACCTGGAAGCATCAGAAGGTTCATGAGGTAGCGGATTATCTGCTGAACCATCCGGAGACAGAAGAATCCCTAGAAGAACTGGCAAAAAGATTCTATATCAGCAAATCCTACTTAAGCCGGATTTTCCGGGAGGTCACCAGCTTCACGGTAAATGAATATAAAAACATCAACAGAATCAAAAAATCCCAACAGCTTTTGGTTCACAGCACTTATTCTGTTACAGAGATTTCGGATATATTAGGATTTGAGAATCTGACCTATTATGAACGGGTATTTAAAAAATATACAGGAATGACGCCGCTAAAATACCGGAAGATAAAAACGTGAAAATCTTGAATATTTTTCCTGCAGAGTATATAATAGCAAATACGGAAATACATAACAAAAATACAATCATAAGGAGAGACAGGATGGAAAAGGTAAGGCTTGGAATTATTGGAATTGGCAACATGGGTACTACGCATGCGAAATCTCTGGTAGAAGGCAAAGTGCCTGAGATGGAATTAGCAGCCGTAGCAGACCGCAAGGAAAGCCGCAGAACCTGGTGCAAGGAGAATCTGCCTGAGAACGTGGCTGTTTTTGAAGAGGGCAAAGATCTGATTGCCTCCGGAACGTGTGATGCAGTGCTGGTTGCAGTGCCTCATTATCAGCATCCGGAATTATCCATCGATGCTTTGGATCATGATTTGCATGTACTGTGTGAGAAGCCCGCAGGCGTATACACGAAGCAGGTACGGGCCATGAACGAGCGCGCAAAAGCCAGTGACAAAGTATTTGCCATGATGTTCAATCAGAGAACAAACTGTGTGTACCGCAAGATGCATGAGCTGGTAAAAAGCGGCGAACTGGGAGCCATCAAACGTGTAAACTGGATTATCACCGACTGGTATCGGACACAGTCCTACTATGATTCCGGTGACTGGCGTGCTACCTGGGACGGAGAGGGCGGCGGCGTTCTCCTGAATCAGTGCCCTCATAATCTGGATCTGTTGCAGTGGATCTGCGGCATGCCATCGAAAGTACAGGCGTTCTGCCATAACGGAAAATGGCATGATATCGAGGTGGAAGATGATGTGACCGCATATCTGGAATATCCTAACGGCGCAACCGGAGTTTTTGTTACCACTACAGCCGATGCTCCCGGAACTAACCGGTTTGAGATTACTCTGGAAGGCGGAAAACTGGTATGCGAGGATGAGAAACTGGTTCTTCACAAGCTGGCAGTCAGCGAGAGAGAATTCTGTAAGACGGCAAAGGGCGGTTTCGACAAGCCGGAATGCACGGTCACAGAGGTGGAGACAGACGGACTGAATGAGCAGCACGTCGGTGTAATGAAAGCCTTTGCAGGCAGGATCCTTCATGGAACACCGCTGATTGCCAACGGTGAGGAAGGCATCAATGGACTGACTCTTTCCAATGCAATGCATTTATCCAGCTGGCTGGGACATGCAGTGACTCTACCGTTTGATGAGGATTTGTTTAAGGCGGAGTTGGACAAGCGCCGTGCTACCTCCAGGAAGAAAGAGGCTGTGGATGTGGTGTTTAACACAGAGGGAACTTACTAAACCGGTTGTTGCCTACACCAGGATTATGGAGAAGGGGAAGCAATATGTGGAAAGAAATTACCTTAAGCGGCTTTGCTGATGAAATTGATGAGAATTTATCAGAGCAGATCCGCGTTTTAAAGAAGTTGGGAATGAACCATGTGGAGATGCGGGGGGTCAACGGAAAAGGTCTTGTAGAATATCCCAAGGATGAGGTGAAGGAGATTAAGAAGCAGCTGGACGCAGAGGGAATCAAATTGTCCTCCGTAGGGTCTCCTATCGGCAAGATCCAGATTACCGATGATTTTGCGCCCCATATGGAACTTTACAAACATACTGTAGATATTGCTCACGTAATGGAGACAGATTATATCCGTATGTTTAGCTTTTTCATGCCGGAGCATGCGGACTATGGCCAGTATAAAGACCAGGTTATGGAGAGGCTGGGAAAGATGGTGGATTATGCCAAGTCCAATGATATCATTCTTCTGCATGAGAATGAAAAGGATATTTACGGCGACATTGCACCTCGCTGTCTGGAGATTCAGAAGGCGTTTTATGGTGAGCATTTTAAGGCAGTATTTGATTTTGCTAATTTTGTGCAGTGCAAACAGGATACGTTGGAAGCTTATGAGATGATGAAACCGTATGTGGCTTATATCCATATCAAGGACGCTCTGTGGTCGGATGCCAGCGTGGTTCCGCCGGGAATGGGCGACGGACATCTGGAAGAGATTTTAGGAAAGTTCAAGGCAGCCGGATATCAGGGATTCCTTTCTCTGGAACCCCATTTAAGTGATTTTGCAGGGTTCTCCGCCTTAGAGCAGAATGCTTCTCAGAAGAAGAAACTGAATGGGGAAGAGGCGTTTACATTGTCTCATGATTCTTTGGAGAAGATTTTGGAGAGGATGTAGTGGTGTTTAATGTGTAAAAGGTACGCTTTGGGATAAGGTATGCTCCAAAAAGGGTTCCCCCGTGGAAGTGCGGGGGAACCCTTTTTGGACTTGTTTGTTGGAAGGAACTGGTAGTTCTATTTCAATGCCCCGCATAGTGCGATTAGGGCTAGTGATTGGCCGTATGCCATGGGGCGGATTACGATGTTCTTGTAGTGGTCGGCATCGTAGCCCATGCCGGTTCCGGCAGATACGTTCAGGACGGTTCCGTCAGCGTCTACGTTGGCGCAGATTCCTTCGATTGCTTTAGCGGCACATTCCTCATAAGAGGAATCCAGAATTCCAATTTTGATAGCCTCTAATATACCAGCGGTGATGGCAGAAGAGCCGGAAACCTCCTCATAGCTGGTGGGATCGGTTAGAACAGTGTGCCACAGTCCGGAAGGGGCCTGAAGGTTCTTGAGAGCATTGACCTGTGCTTTAAAGGTGTCTACGATATAGTTGTAAACACCTGGATCCAGGGTATCTTTGGCTACATCCAGGAATTCCAGAATTCCGTAGGTGAACCAGGAGTTGCCGCGGCACCAGAAAATACCGCCGAAATTACTGTTCTCGATAAAGCTCCATCCGTGGAAGAAAAGTCTGGTATGTTTGTCATACAGATACTTGATATGAACCAGCACCTGACGGGTGGCCTCTTCGATCCAGTCTTTGCGGTTGTACAGATGGCCCATCTTGTTGAGGAAAAGGACTGTCATGAATAAGGTATCTGCCCACAATTCCCCTTCGTTCAATTTGATTCCGTTTCTGTCACCGATAGCAGTGGTAACGTGTTGGAAACCGTGGTCCTGAGTCTTGGGAAGTTCATTCATCAGCCATTCCGCATGGTGTAAGCACATTTTTTCATATTCTGGCTTTTTCAGGGCATCTAAAAGGTTTACAATTGCCAGATAGGGGGTTGTGGTATTGACGTTGCGGCTGGGAAGCCCTTTCTTTAAATTGTTCTGAATCCAGGATTCAAAAAAATCTATATAGCGGTTATCGCCATAGAAATTCTGCAGTTTATAAAGGCCGTACAGCCCCACTCCCTGAGGCCAGTCCCATTCTTCGATACCGAAGTCCCTGGCGATGATTCCCTGGTTTGTCTGGTCCAGAGAAGAGGCTTTGTCGCTGTCGTAATCAGCCCCGCCCAGATTCATCAGTTTATCCATCACACGATGGATGATTGGTAGCAGTTGTTCATTGTTCATAGGGTTATCCTCCATTTATTTTTTCGCATAGGCACTGGGAGTCAGGCCTGTGCTTTTTTTAAAGATTTGGCTGAAATACTGCGGATTGTTGCCGCAGCCAACTTGCTGTGCCACCCACTGGATCTGGCCTGCATGACCTTCTGAAAGAAGCTGCTTGGCCTTCTGGATCCGCATATTGGACAGATAGTTGGAAAATTTCTGGTTGGTCTCCTTGATAAATCGTTTGCTGACATAATCCACATTCATAAACAGGTGGTTTTCGGAAATCCATTTTAAAGTCAGATTCGGATTGTCAATATTTTCCTCCACATACTGCATGACATCCTCGATAAGAGAACTGTAGCTTCTGGAACTTTCAGAAGAATGTTCCACCATGGCATCTATTTTATCTAAAAGCATGGCGCGGAGAATCTCAGGCTCTGTGTGCTGATTTAACTGCATCAGAAACTCCGTAGCGTTAATAGGCGGATAATTACCCTCCACCGTCAGCTTGATAATGATGCTGGACCCTACCTGCCGGATAAAATCAGGACTGCTGATACCTTCCAAGATGCGCCGGATTTCAGATAAATGCGTCTGGCAGTTCTGTGCTTCATCCTTTAACAGAAGAGCCGCAAGTTCGTCTAACTTGGTAATCACTGTTTTATAATTGCAGATGGGAACGGGGCGGATTCCATTCATAAAATAAATGACGCCATACCGTTTCACTTTGCTGGCCGCTGTTTCCAATAAAGAAGACAAGTTGGAAAAGGAAGTTCTGCGATATACGGGAACTTGATCGGCGCTCTCCCTGTCCAGAGACAGAGACTGAAAAAATGTATCCATGGCTTCATAGGAGACCTGATGGCTTTCGAAAAACAGTAAAAGAGTATTTTTAACATAGATGCTGTATACGGTGATGCCGGGCGCCTGTTTCTTCATGTATAGATAGACCTGACTCAACACCTGCTCCAGACGTTCCTCTTCCAGAAAATATAAAAAACACAACTCATAGTTGGTGTTATAAAAATCCATAAATCCGGAGTAGGCCTCCAGAGAAGGATTGGAATCCTCAGGAAGAAAGATCCACTCATGGATAATGTTGGACAGCAGATTATAATGAAGATTGGACAGCAGAATTTTCTGGCGGTTCTGCATATCCTGAAAAGCCTTCTGATGATAATGCTCCTGAATCACATCTTTGATACTTTCTATAATCTGCTCCTCATTGCAGGGTTTTAACAGGTAGTGGTGAACCCTATAGCGCATAGCCTGCTTAGCATATTCAAATTCCCCAAAGCCGGACAGCAGGATGAACTGGATGTTTAAATCTGTCTGGGAAATCCTCTCGATCAGATCCAGGCCGGACAGACCGGGCATACGGATGTCAGTCAGCACAATGTCAGGACATTCGTCCAGTATCATATTGTAGGCTTCAATTCCGTCACTGCACAGGCCAATCAGTTCAATCCCCAGACTGTTCCAGTCAATCAAGGTGGAGATAGATTCCCGGATAATTCTCTCATCATCAGCGATGATTAATTTTAACATGTGGCTGCTCCTCCAATTTCATTAGTCAAAGGAAAAATCAAGCGGACTACGGCAAGATCCTCCTCATTGTAAAGTTCCAGTCCATATGCTTGGCCAAAGGTCAACTGCATCCGATCGCGGATATTCAGAAGCCCAATGCCAAATCCATGGGGTTCTACTTCGTGAGTTTTAAGTTTTTCTAAAAGATTTTCCTCAAAAGAAGAGCCATTGTTTTTTATATATACGAAAAGAACTTTGCTTCCATGATCCGCCTCTGCAGTGATTTCCACCAGGCAGCGCTCCGTATTTTCCTCCAGGCCATAGCGGATCGCATTTTCCACCAAAGGTTGAAGAGTCAGCTTTAATACCAGACAGCTCATCAGATTCTCAGGAACCAGAATCTGATAATCCAGCCGTTCTTCATAACGGTATTTCTGAATCGTCATATAACATTGAACCGATTCCAGCTCTCTTTTTAAAGAGACTTCCTTATTGGTCTGGTCTAACGTAAAGCGAAGCAGTGCTCCCAGAGATTCCGCCATGGAGGAAATATCTTTGGCACCCATAATTTTAGCCCGCCAGTTAATAGATTCCAGAGTATTATAAAGAAAATGAGGGTTCATCTGATTTTCCAAAGCTTTAAACTGGGCTTCCTTAATCAGAATTTCATTCAGATAGTTGGTTTTGATTAATTGGTTTACCTCATCTACCATGTGGTCAAACTGTATATGAAGAATTCCCAGTTCATCACTTCGGTTCTGATAATCATAATTAATAGACAGCGGCTCCTGCTTCCCGTCTCCGAAATTGTGGATTTTCTGAAGCAATGTATCAAAGTGCCTGGTTATGGAATGAATCAGGCCGGAAGACAGGAGGAAGGAAACAATAACAGAAGCCAGCAAAAGTATAAAGCACAGAATCTGGCCCGTATGCAGAGAAGACATAATGCGGTCATAGGGAATCACGCATATATAGTCCCATCCAACCCCTGAAATATGGCTTTTAACATAAAAAACTTCCATTCTGCGGCGGGAAGTGCCCACAGAGCGGGAATCAGAAGGTTTGGCTGTAAAATCCTTTTCGGAGTATACAGTCAGACCGTAATGCTCGGGAAACTGTTTTGCATAATCGGCAGGCATATCTTCAAAAAAAGGAGCGGAACTGTAAATCAGATTCTCTTTATCGAACAGGAGATAGGCGGATTCTGTCTGAAGGAAACCGGATCCGGTTGCCTCCGTTACCAGTCCGTTTAAATCTATGTTCACGATTAAAATACCAAGTTCGTCCAACTGAAGATATTCCGTTCGCCGGATGGATTTTACTAAAAACAGCCCGTACTTATCCGCATAATCAGCGGCCCAGACAGTCCCTCCGCCGCCTTCTCTGGCCTTTTGCAGAAGGTATTCTTCCACTTCTGCGGGAAGAGGGTTCCGGGAAAAAGGCAAATAAGTATGGATCGAAAAATTATTCTGATAAAGTCCTATATAATTTATATGATTTTTTCGGAAAGTAAAATAGTATTCTGTCAAAGTAGCATAGACGTCTCTGTAGGCGTTGCTGGTATCCTGAACCTGAACGGAATCCTTCAGAGTACTTAGGCCTGTCTGGATAATGGGATCTGCCAGGAACAGATCAGCCATAGTGCTAAGGGTCTCCAGGCAGTTATGCATTCCCATGGAAGAAGCAGACAGGGATGAGGCAGTAGTTCTGTATAAAATCCGGTCATAGCTTGTAGTAATCAGGCGAAGGCTGACTAAGGCAGCAACAGTCATGATGAAGATACAGATAAACGCAATGGTCTGAATCTTCTTCTGCAATGACAGATTCCGGATAAACTGTCTCATGTATATGGCCCCTTACCGTTATTGATATAAAGTCATGATTTTTCATGCAGGCATGAAACGCAAGACCTTTTGACGATTGTATCATACTTTGCATTATATACAAAATATGGTTTTAAAACAATGGTTTCTTTAAAAAAGAAACAATAAATTTCAGGGCCTTCGGCAAATCTAACTGTTTTGTCTGTGAGAATTCGTTGGTTTTACATAAAAACGACTCGTTAAGACAAAAAGAGATCTGTGAAAACTATGCAGAATATACAATAAAATCGCTTTTTTGAACCCAAAAATCGGTTTTGACTAATTTACAAAGAGAAAAGGATAGGATATAATTGAAACACTTCATTAATAAAAGGAGGAATTGGTTTATGAAGAAAAAAATTGCATTAGTGATGGCTTGCGCTATGACAGTAGCTTCTCTGGCTGGATGCGGCGGCGGTTCCGGCAGCGGCACATCTGAGACTACGGCAGCCGCAGCAGGCGGTGAGACTACGGCAGCTGCAGCAGGCGGCGAGACCACAGCGGCAGCATCGAATTCAGCAGGCGGTGAGACCAATCTGGTTATGTACTGGTGGGGCAATCAGGTTCGTAATGAGAGAACCCAGGCAGCTCTGGACAAATACTGTGAGTTAAATCCTGGTGTTACTATCGACGGACAGTTTGCTGAGTGGAATGATTACTGGAACAAGCTGGCAACCATGGCAGCAGGCCAGGCAATCCCGGATGTCCTTCAGATGGACTACATGTATGTTGACCAGTATGCCAAGAGCAATCTGTTGGTAGACTTAAAACCATATATTGACAACGGAACACTGGATGTTTCCGAAATTTCTGAGAATACCATTGCTTCCGGTACCGTAGACGGCGGCGTATATGCCATCGCAGCAGGTATCAATGCCCCGGCTCTTCTTTACAACAAGACTTTGCTGGATGAGAACGGAATTACAGTAAAAGATAACATGACCATGGATGAGTTCTTTGCACTGTGTAAAGAAGTATTCGAGAAGACAGGCGTTAAGACAGATATCGCTTACGGTATTGCAAACTCCTGGAGTGAGTACTACATGAGATCCTTTGACATCGTTCCCTTCGGCGACAAGAAGATGAACGGCGACGAGACCAGCTGGACTCCATTCTTCGAGATGTATACAAAAGGCCTTGAGGAAGGCTGGCTGTTACCTCCGGATGTATTTGCCGAGATTACCGTTGGTTCCGTAGAGCAGACTCCTATGGTATACAACTCCACCCCGGCGACACAGTCCTGGTGTGAATTCTACAACTCCAACCAGCTGGCTGCTATGCAGAATGCAGCTCCGGAGGGCATGGAGATTGGCATCACCACATGGCCAGCTCCGAATCCCAAGAAATCCGCTTACTTAAAGTCCAGCCAGTTCTTCTCCGTAGGCGTACATACAAAGAATGAAGAAGAAGCGGTTAAAGTTCTTGACTTCTTAATTAACTCCTCTGATGCCAACAACATTCTGTTAGGCGAAAGAGGCGTTCCGGCTCCGGCTGACATTGCAGCTGAGGTTGCTCCACAGTTAAGCGAGATCGACCAGAAGGTTACTGCATTCATCAATGATGTTGTGACTCCTAACTGTTCTCCTATTAACCCGCCGCAGCCAGACGGCGCAAGCGAGGTTTACGATTTGCTGAACCGTACGGTTGAGAAAGTCTGCTACGGCCAGTTAGATGCAGCGGCAGCAGCATCCGAATTCTTTACGGAAGCTAACAAGATTATGTCCAGCAAGTAATTTTACAATTTATAATGGGAATGGGTAAAGGGAGCAGAGGTTCTCTGCTCCCTTTAAGTTTAAAAACTATAAAGGAGGTTTACACATGAAGGGAAAGAAAAACCTGACCTTTAGGCAGTTTATGTGCAAGGAGAGCACAGCTGGTGTGGTATTCTGCGCACCGTTTATTATCGGCTTCTTGATGTTTATGATTGTTCCTATGGGAATTTCATTCTACTATTCGTTCTGCGACTATAATATTTTGACACCAGCAGTTTTTTCCGGTGCAAAAAACTATATTAAGATGTTTACAGATGATGAAGTGTTCTGGCAGACCATTGGCGTTACCTTCTACTTTGCTTTTGTATCTGTTCCGCTTCGTCTGATCTTCGCGTTGATTGTTGCAATGATTCTTTTAAAAACGACAAAAGCCACCGGTTTCTATCGCGCCGCATACTATCTGCCTTCCATTATCGGCGGTTCCGTAGCAGTAGCCGTATTGTGGAAGAGAATGTGGGCTACAGATGGTGTTATAAATACATTGCTGGGTGCTATCGGCATTGAAACCAGCTTTGCATGGCTGGGAAATACCAACACGGCAATCTGGGTTTTGATTGTCCTTGCTGTTTGGCAGTTTGGTTCCTCCATGCTGATCTTTTTGTCCGCTTTGAAACAGATTCCGGTTTCTCTTTATGAAGCGGCTACCGTAGACGGTGCCAACAAATGGCATCAGTTTTGGAGAGTAACACTTCCTCTGCTGACACCGAACATTTTCTTTAACCTGGTTATGCAGATGATCAATGGTTTCCTGGCATTTACCCAGTGCTTCATCATCACTCAGGGCAAACCGCTTAACTCTACACTGTTCTATACCGTATATATGTATCAGCAGTCCTTCGAGTTCTACAACACCGGCTACGGTGCGGCTCTGGCGTGGATTATGCTGGTAATCATCGGTCTTATTACACTGGTTCTGTTTGCAACCAAGAAATTCTGGGTTTACGAAGGGGGGTTCTAAACTATGGGTATGTCAACAAAACGTACAATCGGAAAAATCGTTTATCACGTACTGGTATGCGGCCTGGGCCTGGTTATGATTTACCCCTTAGTGTGGATGATTATGAGTTCCTTCAAGCCCACCCAGACCATTTTTACCACAGCCAACCAGCTGATTCCATCAACGTTTGTACTTGAAAACTATGCCAACGGATGGAAGGGCTTCGCGAAGATTTCCTTCGGTGTCTTCTTCAAGAACTCCCTGTTTATCTCCATCATCGCTACCATAGGAACCTTGATTTCCTCCGCATTGGTGGCGTTCGGATTCTCCAGATGTAAATTCTTCGGCAAGAGAATCCTCTTCGTGGCAATGCTTCTCTCCATGATGCTTCCCGCACAGGTTCTGATGATTCCTCAGTATCTGTGGTACCAGAAGTTAGGCTGGGTTGGTTCCTACAAACCACTTATCATCCCCTACTTCTTCGCGATCCAGGGCTTTTTCGTATACCAGATTACCAACTTTATCGACGGTATCCCCAGAGAACTGGATGAGGCAGCTAAGATTGACGGATGTTCCTACTACAGCATTTTCTTCCGGATTATTTTACCGCTGACAACACCGGCGCTTATCACATCCACAATTTTTTCCTTCATGTGGAGATGGGATGATTTCTTATCCGCATTGCTGTACATTAATGAGTCTGCAAAATACCCTGTCAGTTTAGCGCTGAAGCTGTTCTGCGACCCAGGTTCCTCCTCCGACTACGGCGCCATGTTCGCCATGGCTACCATTTCCATTCTGCCTGCAGTCATCATGTTCATCTGCCTGCAGAAGTACCTGGTAGAAGGAATCAGCACCTCCGGTCTGAAAGGCTAAAAGGCAACCGGTTTTTGCTACTTGAGAAATTGAGAAAGGTTCGCCTGAGGCGGAAATCCTATTGTATTCTCCCGGGCACGTTCGCGCTACGTGAAGAGTATAGCGGTACGTAAGGCGCTAAAACACAGCGCCTAAGTACCGATGGTCTTCAAGTGCCCTGGAGAATACAATAGGATTCCCTCCTCAGGCTACGTTATCTTTACCAATCAAATGTAACTAAATGACATTAGTCTCTAAATATATTCTTTCAATTCAAGAATCTACATTTCCCCTCCTCACCCCTACGAATCGTTACCTTACCTCTAAACACTACGCCCCTATATTTACCTCCAGTGTGAGAAAACCAGCTCAGGACAGAAGCTCCCGGGATTTGCATTTGCAGGAGACCTAGAACCTCTTAGTTTCCGAAAATCTGCGTTCGGGGCAAAAATCCGCAGTCCCGGCGAAGCGAGTTCGGATTTTTGTCCCTGCTTTTAGCAGATTTCCGGAAGCTTAGAGGTTCTGTCTCCGAAACCAGCAAATCCGGGGAGCTTCTGTCCTGAGCGTATTTGATTTTCACACGCCCCCTACTTCTTCTCATCCTCCTTCTCAATCTTAATCTCCCAATGGATCAAAAACGTCAATGCCGCTCTCAAAGCAATAATCGCCGCCACCGTAACAATCTCGCTTAAGTCCCTGACAATTACCGTACGGAGAATCTCGCTCCCCAGCTTAAATTCCAGCCCCAAAGCCATCCCCGTAGCAAGATTCAACCGGATGGAAGGATTATGCTTCACATAATCCATAACCCCGCGAATTCCCGAAATAATAATAACCATGACACCCACTAGTTCAAAACACAGAATCGTGATATCCACCACATGTCTCATCAGTTCTTCTAAAAACTCATACACATGCATACTTAATTCGATTTGACCTCCTTCCAAAGATTATTATAGATTGCATCCGTATCGTCCCCAAGATACTGATACACCTCACACCCGTCCAGAGAGTCCCAGTCTGGAAAAACCGCCTTATTATTTTGCATATCCTCATCCAGCAATTCAAATGCACCCTGGTTGGGCGTAGGATACGTAATATATTCAAAATTCATCTTCGCAATCTCCGGACGGCACAAAAAATCGATCCACTTCTCCGCATTCTCCTTGTTCTTCGCATTGGCCGGAATCACCCAGGAGTCAATCCAGACATTGGTTCCCTCCTTTGGAAGAACATACTCCAGATCATACTCCAGGCCAAGGTTCTCAACCTCCTCCTGTATATAAAGCATCTCTCCGGAATAAATAACACCAACTGCGGCTTCCCCGCCAATCATCTTGTCCCTGACCTGATCAATGACATAAGCCTGAACCAGCGGTTTCTGCTTCACCAGCAGCTCTTTCGCCTCCTCTAACTCTGCCTCATCCGCAGTATTCATAGAGTATCCAAGAGATTTTAAAGCAACCATGAAGGCATCCCGGACGCTGTCCTGCATAAGGATTTCTCCGCTAAATTTCTCATTCCACAGGTCAGCCCATTTGGAAGGAGCATCCTCTGGCGCTACCATGCTGGTGTTGTACAGGATACCTACAGTGCCCCAGCAGTAAGGAACAGAGTACTTATTTTCCGGATCAAAGGCCTTGGAGCGCTCCATATATTCAGGAGCAATCTGAGAGACATTGGGAACATTGTCAAAATTGATCTCGGCCAGCATATTATTTTCAATCATCTTCTGAATCATATAATCAGACGGACATACCACATCATAGGTGACGCCCCCTGCCTCGATAACAGGATACATCTCCTCGTTGGTCTCAAACAGATCATAGATTACTTTGATTCCGGTCTCTTCCTCAAACAGATCGATGACATCCTCGTCAATGTATTCTCCCCAGTTGTAGACATACAGTTCCCCTGCATCTTGCGATGAGGAGGAGGATTTGCCGCCGCAGCCTCCCAGAACAGAGGCGGCCCCCAGAGAAATCAGAGCCAGTACAGATAGGTAATTTTTCATAGTCAACATTTCTCCTTTTTAAAATTCGGTGCAAAATTGGTGATAAGAAGCAGTACCAGAACTGCTGAAAATATAATGCTGGACAGCGCATACATGGACGGACGGATACCTCGCCGCACCTCGCTGTAGATTAAGGTGGATAAGGTATTGATGCCAGCTCCCCGAGTGAAATGGGTGATAATAAAATCATCCAGGGACATGGTAAAAGCCAGAAGGAATCCTGACAGAACACCAGGCAGGATATCCGGAAACACCACCTTAAAAAATGCATAGACAGGCGAAGCGCCCAGATCCATGGCGGCTTCATAAGTGCTTTTGCTGGTCTGCTTCAGTTTCGGCATAACGCTTAATATCACATACGGAATGTTGAACGTAATGTGGGCAATCAGAATGGTCCGAAAACCCAGAGAAATTCCGAAGGCGATAAAAGCCAGCATCAGGGAGATGCCCGTAACAATATCTGCGTTTAACATAGGGATATTGGTAATGCCCATAACAATCATTTTCGGTACACGCCTCATGCTGTTGATGGCAATGGCGGCGGCAGTTCCGATAATGGCAGCGATCAGAGCAGATGCAAAAGCGATAATCAGAGTATTGGTCAAAGCATCCATAACTGTGGAAGCTTCGAACATTTCCGCATACCATTTCAGGGTAAAACCGCCCCACTGAGTACGAGACTTGGAGTTATTAAAAGACAGTACCATCATGGTGACAATGGGAGCATAGAGAAAAATGAGGATAATAACCAGATAAAAATTTTCCACGAATTTCAGTATATTTTCTTTTCTCTTTTTCATTAGAATGCGGTTCCCTCCCCATTTTTATCATATTTGGCAATCAGGGCCATACTGATTAAGATGAAGATCATCAGAACCAGGGAAAGGCCGGATCCCAGATTCCAGTTGCTTCCTCTGGTAAACTCCTGCTCAATGACATTGCCGATGAGAAGAATCTTGCTGCCGCCTAACAGATTGGAGATAACAAAGGTTGTGAGAGCCGGCACAAAAACCATGGTGATTCCGCTGATAACACCCGGGACGCTTAAAGGAAACCAGATATGAACCAGGACCTGAAAAAAGTTAGCTCCCAGATCTTTTGCAGCATTGATGGTGTTATCATCGATTTTACAAAGTACATTATAAATAGGAAGAATCATGAAAGGCAGGAAGTTGTAGACCATACCTAATATGATGGCTCCCCATGTATTGATTATGGATTGAGTAGGCAGATGCAAAAATGATAAAATCCCGTTAATCACTCCGTTCTTCTCAAGAAGGGTCTGCCATGCCATAGTTCTTAAAAGAAAATTCATCCACATGGGGAGAATAAAAATAAACACTACAAAACTGCCTCTCCCCATATTGCGCTTGCGCAGAATCATGGCAAGAGGATAGGCCAGAACCAGACAGACAATGGTGCTTAAAAAAGAGAGAACCAATGACAGCCACAATGCCTTCCGATGTTCAGGGGTAGCGATTGCCAGAACATTGTCTAAGGTAAAGGCCCCAGAACGGTCAGTCAACCCATAAAACACGATTAAAGCCAGAGGGATGATGGTGAAACCGATCATCCATGCAATATAAGGGCCGGATAATAATTTTTTACTCATTGACTCCTACTGCCTCCTCGTCTTCTGAAGCAGGCTTGTTCATAATCTGGATATCAAAGGGGTCCACATGGATTCCCACTTTCGTCCCTACTGGACACATATCCGTGCTGTGAACCAGCCATTCAAATCCATCGGGAGTGGTGACCTCCATCTCATAGTGAACTCCTTTGAAAATCAGATGGGTGCATACTCCTTCAAGGGTTCCATCCTCCGGCTTTACAAGATCAATATCCTCTGGCCGGATAACGACATCCACCGGACGGTTGCTGCCAAAGCCTTTGTCCACACAGGCGAATCTGGAGCCAAAGATTTCCACCAGTTCATCCCGAATCATGATTCCCGGAACAATGTTGCTTTCTCCGATGAAATCAGCCACAAATGCATTCTCCGGTTCGTTGTAGATCTGTTCCGGAGTCCCTGTCTGCTGGATATAGCCCTGGTTCATAACCACAATGGTATCGGACATGGTCAGGGCCTCTTCCTGGTCATGAGTAACATAGATGAAGGTAATGCCCAATTCATTTTTTAAGCGGATCAGTTCATACTGCATGTCCTGGCGCAGTTTCAGATCCAAGGCGCCTAAAGGCTCATCCAGAAGAAGAACTCTGGGCTCATTGACAATGGCTCTGGCAATGGCGATTCTTTGCTGCTGACCGCCGCTTAAGGAATCCACACTGCGCTTTTCAAAGCCGTCCAGATTCACCAGCTTTAAGGCATATTTGATCTTATCATTAATATAAGCTTTCGGTTTGTTCTTGATTTTTAGACCAAAGGCAATATTTTCTTCGATATTCATATGGGTAAACAGTGCATATTTCTGGAATACGGTGTTTAACTGGCGCTTGTTGGGAGGAAGGTTGGAAATATCCTGGCCGTCGAATACAACCTTTCCCGTATCGGCATGTTCAAAACCGCCGATAATCCGCAGAGTAGTAGTTTTTCCGCAGCCGCTGGGGCCTAACAGCGTGACAAAGGTGTTCTCTTTTACGGAAAGGTTCAAATCATCCAGTACCAAAGTACCATCAAAGCTTTTTGAGATATTAACCAGATCAATCAGTGGCTGACCCATAGTATGTAACCTCCTGAAAATTAAAAACTTGGCGGGGAGCTGACCCACAGAAGGACAGCGCCGGTTTTGCTTGTCAGATAGTGCTTTTTGTCCGGAGAAAAATAGAAAGATTCTCCTTTTTTCGCACGGTAAATCTGGTTACCCAGATGGATGGTGATACCTCCCTGGAGAACGTATCCGAACTCTTCGCCCTCATGAGGATTGTCAGGGTAAGTCTCGCCTCCTGCCTCCAGAGTCAGAAGGATAGGCTCCATCATGTTCTTCTGAGCATTGGGAATGATCCATTTAATTTCATTCTTCAGATCCGGATCGTATTTTTCAAAGTAATCTGCCTTTCCAAAAACAATAGGTTCCTCCGAAGGTTCGGCAAAAAACTCTGCTGTGGAGACACCAAGGCATTGAAGAATGTCCATCAAGGTAGCAATAGAAGGAGAGGTCAGATTGCGCTCCACCTGTGAGATAAATCCCTTGGACAGCTCCGCGCGGTCTGCCAGTTCTTCCTGTGTTAAACCTTTCAAAATACGCAGTTCCTTTAGTTTCAGTCCGATATTCATATACGGCCTCCTGAATTGGTTGTATGCTAATCTGAAAGTTTACAAATACTAACTCACAATGAAAATAATCTTAAAGTTTAGTAATAATAAACACAGCGTAAAACCTATTATACAGAAAAATATATGACTGTCAATAGATTTTTTGATAAATATATGGTATGATAAACGGGAAGTGCTGTAGCAGCGAAAATATGCGAACTGCTGCGGATCATTATCATGTAAGAATCAGGAGGATTGTACAGATGAAAGAGATGTATATGGCTTATGTAGGTTCTTACTCCTATACGGGAAGCGCCAAAGGGATAACTATTTATGATGTGGATGTGGAAAGCGGCATTTTCAAGAAGAGATGTGAGACAGAGATCGATAACTCCTCTTATTTAGTGGCATCGCAAGATGGAAAGATGCTGTATTCCATTGCAGATGAAGGTGTGGTGTCTTATAAAATTCATGAGAATGGCAGTATTACCAGGCTTAACAGCGCAAATATCCGCGGCATGAGAGGCTGTCAGCTGGCTTTGGACCCGGATGGAAGATTTCTGTTTGTGGCCGGATATCATGACGGCAAGGCTACGGTGATGAACTTGAATCCGGACGGAAGTGTGGGCAGCGTAGCGGCAGGAATTTATCATAAAGGACTGGGAAGTGTGGCGGAGCGTATGTTCCGGCCCCATGTTACCTGTGTTCGAATGACGCCGGATAAACAGTATGTGATGGTGGCGGACGTAGGTGTGGATCAGGTGAAAGTATACCGGCTCAGCGATGCAAAAGATGCTCTGATTCTGGTAGATACCATCCCCTGTGATTTGGAGTCTGCACCAAGGCATTTTATTTTCAGTTCTGATGGAAAATATATGTATTTGATGTATGAAGTAAAGAACGTGATTGATGTATATACGTATGAGACAGGGCCCAAGGTGCCGAAGCTGGAAAAGATTCAGACGATTTTGACTACGGATGGAGATGAGGTGAGCCAGCTGACAGCAGCCTGTGCCTTGCGGTTTTCTTCGGATGAGAAGCATGTATTCTGCAGCAATGCGGGAGACAACAGTATTACTGTTTATAACAGAGATCAGGAGACAGGCCTTCTTGATATGCTGTGCAGCCTGCCTGTCAGCGGAGAGTATCCGAAAGACGTTGCGGTTTTCCCAGACGGAAAGCATGTGGCTTCCATAAACCACGAGACAGGGAGCATTACCTTTTTCCGTGTGGATTATGAAAAAGGACTTCTGGTGATGTGTGCCAATCCGGTATTGGTGGATGAGCCTAACTGTTGTGAGCTTGTAAAAGTAGGAGGTTGATGCCATGGCAGGATCTTCATGGGGAACGCTGCTTACGATGACTACCTGGGGCGAATCCCATGGAAAAGGCGTGGGAGTTGTCATAGATGGATGCCCTTCAGGGCTTGAACTGAAAGAAGCAGATATACAAAAGTTTTTAGACAGAAGAAAGCCGGGACAAAGCAGATATTCTACAAAGCGTCAGGAAGGCGATGAGGTGGAGATATTGTCCGGCGTGTTTGAGGGCAGGACCACAGGTACACCCATCTCTCTGCTGATACGGAATCTGGATCAGAGATCCAAAGATTACAGTCAGATCAAAGATATCTATCGCCCGGGGCATGCAGATTATACCTTTGATGAGAAGTACGGATTCCGGGATTATCGGGGAGGAGGACGTTCCTCCGGACGGGAGACCGTCGGACGGGTAGCGGCAGGGGCTGTGGCGGTCAGGCTTTTGGAAAGTCTGGGAATTCAGGTTACTGCTTATGCCAAATCTATAGGACCCATAGAGATAGAGGAATCCAGATTTGACAGAAAGGAAATCAGCAGAAATTCCATGTGTATGCCGGACGCTGCCGCGGCTTTCCAGGCAGAAGATTATATACGGCAGATGATGGAACAGAAGGATTCCGTAGGCGGCGTGGTGGAATGTGTGGTGACCGGAATGCCCGCAGGCGTGGGAGAGCCGGTATTTGAGAAACTGGATGCACGTCTTGCCCATGCAGTTATGTCTATCGGAGCAGTGAAAGGTGTGGAGATTGGCGACGGGTTTGCCTCTGCCAAAAGCCGGGGGACAGAGAATAACGATGCATTTCGGATGAAAGTATCTGAGAAAAAGCCTGTAAAGACCACCAATCATGCAGGTGGAATTTTAGGAGGTATCAGCGATGGAAGCACCATTGTGCTGCGGGCCGGATTTAAACCGACTCCCTCCATATCGTCTCCCCAGCAGACGGTAAACAGGCAGGGAGAGAATGTAAAAATTATTATCGGAGGACGCCATGATCCCATTATTGTCCCCAGGGCAGTGGTGGTGGTGGAGACGGTGACAGCGTTTACGATTGCGGATATGCTGCTGCAGAGTATGACATCGCGGATCGATAAGATTCAGAAATTTTTTTCGGAAGAGTAAGCAGATGCCAGACAATGAAAGAACAAATGAGTTTAGGGGGCTGTGAATGTGAAAATTGCAATTGGAAATGACCATACGGCACTGGAAATGAAAAAGGCTGTCAAAGAGCATTTAAAGCAGAAAGGGTATGAGATAGTAGATTTGGGGACGGATTCTTCTGAAAGCTGCGATTACCCTATATATGGTGAAATGGTAGGAAGAGCGGTGGCATTAGGACAAGCGGATCTGGGAATTGCAATCTGCGGAACCGGCGTAGGTATTTCTCTGGCAGCAGGGAAGGTAAAGGGAATCAGGGCCTGTGTGTGCAGCGAACCATATACAGCTAAGCTTTCCAGAATGCATAATGATTCCAATGTACTGGCTTTTGGCGCAAGAGTCATTGGAATAGAAATGGCGAAAATGATAACAGATACCTGGCTGGAGGCAGAGTTTCAGGGCGGCCGTCACCAGAGAAGAGTGGATATGATTATGGATATAGAAGGCCGGCAGTTATAAGCGGGCAGCATTGGAGCGGCTTTATGTAGAGAACGACAGACAGCGCGTAAGAACTGGGACAGGGAGGGGACGGATGAATCGCATATTAGTAGTAATTCCTGTGGAGGAAAAGCATAAAAGGTATTTGGAAGATCTGGGAAAGTCCTGTCAGTTTGAGTATGCACGAGTAAAAAACGTGACTGAAGAACAGGTGAGAAGGGCAGATATCATCATTGGTAATGTCAGCACTGCCATGCTTAAAGAGGCAGAATGTCTGCAATGGATTCAGTTAAACTCCGCAGGGGCAGATGCTTACTGTAAACCTGGTATTTTAAAGGATGGGGTGATATTAACCAATGCGACAGGGGCTTATGGACTGGCTATTTCCGAGTACATGGTAGGCATGTCTTTTATGCTGCAAAATAAGCTGTATCAGTATTACAGAAATCAGATGGGGCATGAGTGGAAGGATATGGGGAAGGTGACCTCTGTCTATGGTTCTACCACACTGGTCATAGGCTTGGGAGACATCGGCGGTGAATATGCTGCCAGGATGAAGGCTCTAGGCAGTTATACCATCGGTGTGAAAAGGACTCCGGGAGAGAAGCCGGAATATTTGGATGAACTGTACACAACAGAACGGTTGGATGAACTGCTTCCAAGAGCGGATTTCGTGTCTCTTTCTCTGCCCAATACACCGAATACCATCCATCTCATGGATGAAAGGCGTCTGCGCCTGATGAAACCGGGAGCGTTTCTTTTGAACGTGGGTAGAGGCAGTGCTATTGATACGGATGCACTGTGCAAGGTGCTTGAGGAAGGACATTTAGGCGGTTGTGGGGTGGATGTGACAGACCCTGAGCCTTTGCCGGCGGATCATCCGCTGTGGGATGCGCCCGGAATGGTGATTACGCCTCATATTTCCGGCAACTATCATTTGCAGGAGACCTTTGAACGAATTGTGAGGATCGCAGGACGGAATCTGGAGAAATTTCTGGCAGGTCAGAAGGCTGAGATGGAAAATCAGGTGGATTTCCAGACAGGATATCGAAGAAAGTGAGGATAATTATAGATGAAGAAAATTGGATTCATCGGAGTCGGAATCATGGGAAAATCTATGGTCCGAAACTTGATGAAAGCGGGGTATGAGGTTTCTATCTACACCAGGACAAAGGCCAAGGTAGAGGATGTCATCGGTGATGGAGCTCTTTGGCGCGGCTCTGTGGCTGAGTGTGCAAAAGGCCAGGATGTGGTGATTACCATCGTTGGATATCCTAAGGATGTGGAAGAGGTTTATTTTGGAGAGAACGGAATTCTTGCCAATGCGGATGCTGGGTCTTATATCATTGATATGACGACTACCAGCCCGAAACTGGCTGTTCGTATCTCAGAGGAAGCGTCGAGGGCAGGTCTTCACGCTATGGATGCACCGGTGACCGGCGGCGATGGCGGGGCAAAGGCGGGAACTCTGACTATTCTGGTGGGAGGAGACAGAGCAGATTTTGATTCCTGCATGCCGGTATTTCAGGCCATGGGAAAGAATATTAACTATATGGGAAAAGCAGGCAACGGACAGCATACCAAGATGAGCAATCAGATCGCCATTGCAGGAACTTTGGCGGGAGCCTGTGAGGCATTTGTGTATGCCAGGAACGTAGGGCTTGATCTGGATTCCTGCTTTCAGTCCATATCTACCGGTGCGGCGGGAAGTGCCCAGATGAATAACGTGGTGTCTAAAGCCTTGAAGGATGACTTTAACCCGGGGTTCTTCCTAAAACATTTTATCAAGGACATGTCTATTGCAGAAGAAGAGGCAGAAGGAGTTGATATAAAGCTGGATATTCTGGAACAGGTACTTTCCATGTGCAGGAAGCTGGAAGAAGAGGGAATGGGAGATTTAGGCACCCAGTCTCTGATTAAGCATTATAAATGGTAGGGAGACCAAGATATGAAAAAGATGATTTCCTGGAATGTAAACGGACTTCGGGCCTGTGTGGGAAAGGGATTTCTGGAGTATTTCAGGCAAACGGATGCAGATATTTTCTGCATCCAGGAGAGCAAATTGCAGGAGGGGCAAATAGAAATCCCTTTAGAAGGGTATCATCAGTACTGGAATTATGCAGAGAAAAAAGGGTATTCCGGAACGGCTCTTTTTACGAAGGAGGCTCCGCTCTCTGTGTTTTATGGAATCGGCGTGGAGGAACATGACCATGAAGGGAGAGTTATCACAGCGGAATATAAGGAGTACTATGTGGTGACCTGCTATACACCCAATTCCCAGAACGAACTGGTGAGGCTTTCTTACCGTATGACCTGGGAGGATGCATTTCTGGCTTATTTAAAAGGGCTGGAGAAGAAGAAACCAGTGATTTTCTGTGGAGATTTAAATGTGGCCCACAAGGAGATCGATCTGAAGAATCCGAAGACAAACCGGAAAAATGCCGGGTTTACCGATGAGGAGAGAGGAAAATTTTCGGCACTTCTGGATGCTGGATTTATTGATACGTATCGTTATTTTTATCCGGATACAGAAGGAGTATATTCCTGGTGGTCTTACCGGTTTAAAGCAAGAGAGAAGAATGCAGGGTGGCGAATTGACTATTTCTGTGTTTCAGACGTGCTGAAAGAACGGCTGATAAGTGCGGCGATTCATACGGAGGTCACAGGCTCAGACCATTGCCCTGTAGAGTTGGTGATATCATGAATTTAGTAACCATTGAACATTTGACAAAATCTTACACGGAGCGGCTTTTGTTTGATGATACGGACTTCAGTATCAATGAAGGGGAAAAAATCGGACTTATCGGAATCAATGGAACCGGCAAATCAACACTTTTAAAAATCGTAGCGGGGTTTGAGACACCGGATCAGGGGACTTTGGTTCATGGAAGAAATCTGGATGTCCGTTATCTCTCGCAGAACCCGCAGTTTACGGCCGGAGACAGTATTATAGAGAGTATTCTGCGGGATAATGAAGGGCATCCACACTTGTGGGATATGGAGAGCCAGGCGAAAACCATGCTGACAAAGGTCGGTGTGGAAGATTTTAATCAGAAGGTGGAGACATTGTCCGGCGGGCAGAGGAAGCGGGTGGCTTTAGTCAGCACGCTGATGGCAGACACAGACCTTCTGGTATTGGACGAGCCTACCAATCATCTGGACAGCCAGATGGCGGACTGGCTGGAAGAACACCTTAAGAAATTTCGGGGAGCGATTCTGATGGTTACCCATGACCGGTATTTTCTGGACAGCGTATCCAACCGAATCGTGGAATTGGACAAGGGAAAACTGTACAGCTATCAGGCGAATTATGAAGGGTATTTGAAGCTGAAAACGGAGCGTATGGATATGGCGCTGGCATCAGAACGGAAACGCCAGTCCATCCTGAAGGTGGAGCTGGAATGGATGCAGAGAGGAGCCAGAGCACGTTCAACCAAGCAGAAAGCGCATATTCAAAGGTATGAGGCTTTAAGAGACCAGAAAGGGCCGGAAGCAGAAAAGTTAGTGGAGATAGAATCCGTATCCAGCAGGCTTGGGCGGACAACGGTGGAGATTCAGGGGATTTTCAAAGCTTATGGTGCCCATGTACTCATAAAAGATTTCTCTTATATTTTTTTGAAGGATGACCGCATCGGTATTATCGGTCCCAATGGCAGCGGAAAAACAACACTGATGAAGATGATTGCCGGATGGGAGAAACCGGATGGCGGAACCATTGATATCGGTCAGACCGTAAAAATGGGATATTTTTCTCAGGAGAATGAGGATATGGACGAAAGCCTGAAGGTGATCGACTATATCCGCAATGTGGCAGAGTATGTAAAGACCAGGGATGGCAGCATCAGTGCGTCTCAGATGCTGGAACGATTCTTATTTCCGCCTGGCGTCCAGTATACTGCGGTCAGCCGGTTGTCCGGAGGGGAGAAACGGCGGCTGTATCTGCTGAGGATTCTTATGGATGCGCCCAATGTGCTTTTGCTGGATGAGCCGACCAATGATCTGGATATCCAGACATTGACGATTCTGGAGGATTATCTGGACAGCTTTCAGGGGGTTGTCATAACTGTATCTCACGACCGGTATTTTCTGGATCGGATTGTGAGAAGGATTTTTGCCTTTGAGGGAGATGGGAAGGTAACCCAATATGAGGGTGGATTTACAGATTACCAGGCGGCAGTTATGGAAAAGCAGGTTCGGCAGACAGAGAAGGCGGCACCTTTAAAGGGGGAGAAGAAGACTTCTCAGAAGCTCTGGACCGGTACGAAGAAACTGAAATTTACTTATCAGGAGCAGAAGGATTGGGATGTGATAGAAAGTGAGATAGAGAGTCTGGAGAAGGCAATCTCTGATTTAGACGGTCAAATAGAGGCGGCTGCCAGTGATTTTATAAAATTGAAGGAACTGATGGAGGAGAAGGAATACCAGGAAGCGGCTCTGGAGGAGAAGATGGAGCGCTGGATGTATTTAAATGACCTGGCAGAAAGGATTGCGGAGGAAAACAGAAAGTAGCAGTAGGGGTATCCAACTGTTACAGACAGCAGATAAGCGGAGGTAAGAGTGAAGCATTTACGAGTTGTGACAGAAGAAAATGGGAGATATCCCATGGGACTTACCGTAACGAAGAAGAGACTTCATGTGTCTGTAGAGTGGGCGGGAAAAACTTGTAGTCTTGTATTATTTGAAAAAGGGGCAGAGACGCCATGGCAGAAATTTGCCATGGATGACAAAAAGAAAAACGGGGATGTATGGAATCTGACTCTGGAGTCAGAGGGAGTATTTCCGGTGAATCTGGAATACTGTTTTGAGATGGATGGAATATTGA
The DNA here is from genome assembly GCA_910588325.1 of uncultured Hungatella sp. Classification (GTDB taxonomy): domain Bacteria; phylum Bacillota; class Clostridia; order Lachnospirales; family Lachnospiraceae; genus UBA3402. The sequence goes on along the minus strand of CAJUPP010000001.1, from coordinate 50,272 downwards.
CAGCAGACCCCTATGGGCGCCGTATTCTGGGATGGGAGTCATGGGGATCTGAAGAAAACATCCATAAGAATTTACGGTGTCCTGTAGGAGAAGAAGAATTTGACTGGCAGGGGGATGTACTGCCGCAAATTCCCTATGAGGACTGTATTATTTATCGCACCCATGTGCGGGGACTGACAAAGCATGCCGCTTCCAGAGTGCGCGAGAAGGGAACGTTTTGGGCAGTGATGGAAAAAATTCCCTATTTGAAGGAGCTGGGAGTTACCACATTGGAATTCATGCCGGTGACGGAATTTGGGGAGATTATGGTGGCAGAGAAGGGGGATGGGATGCCTCATAAGGTCAGGATGGCTGCAGGCGGCAAAAATATGGGGAAAGCCGGAGTGCCTGATTTGGAGAAAACGCCTACAGGTGTGATCAATTACTGGGGATATGAGAGTGGATATTATTTTGCGCCAAAGGCGTCTTACAGTTCCGGAAGGAGGAAAAATCCGGTCCGTGAGCTGAAAACTTTGGTGCGTGAGCTTCATAAAAATGGGCTGGAGCTGGTGATAGAGCTGTATTTTAAAGGAACCGAAAACGCCTCATTTGTGTTGGATGTGGTACGGTTCTGGGTGCAGGAATATCATGTTGACGGAATTCATCTGGTGGGACAGGTTCCTCTGCAGATGGTAGGGCAGGACCCCTATTTAAGCAGGACAAAATTGTTTGCCGCAAGCTGGGATGGAGTGAAGAAAGGGACAGCCCGTCATTTGGCAGAATATAATGATGGATTTATGCTGGACATGCGGCGTTTTTTAAAGGGCGATGAGGATCAGTTGAACCGTCTGACCTTTCGGACCCGGCAGAACCCGGAGAAATGTGCGGTCATCAATTATATGGGCAATACCAACGGGTTTACCATGATGGATATGGTGTCTTATGAGAGGAAGCATAACGAAGCCAATGGGGAAAACAACCAGGACGGAAGCAATTATAATTTCAGCTGGAACTGCGGAGTAGAAGGCCCATCGAAAAAGAAAAAGATTGTGGAGCTGCGGAAAAAGCAGCTGCGCAATGCCATGCTTCTTTTGTTTTTAAGCCAGGGAACACCGCTTTTGCTGGCAGGAGACGAGTTTGGCAATTCAAAATCAGGAAATAATAATTCTTATTGCCAGGATAATGAGATTTCCTGGCTCAACTGGAATCTGTTAAAATCGAACCGTGATTTGTATGAGTTTACAAAAGACTGTATTGCATTTCGGAAAGCGCATTCTGTATTTCACATGAGGAAAGAGGCCATAGGGATGGATTCTTTAGGATGCGGGAATCCGGATATTTCTTACCACGGAGTGAAGGCATGGAGACCGGAGTTTGAGAGCTTTAGACGGCAGATGGGAATTCTCTACTGTGGAGAGTATGGAAAGAAAGCGGACGGAATCAGTGATGATTATTTCTTTGTGATGTATAATATGCACTGGGAGAGCCATGAATTTGGGATGCCAAAAGTACCCAGAGACAGAAAGTGGCATCTGGCAGTCGATACCGGACACTTAGAAACCATGAATTTTTACAGGGAGGGTCAGGAGCCGGAGCTGGAAGACCAGATGACCTATAAGGTGGAGGCCAGGTCCATTGTGGTGCTGATTGGAAAGGTTTGTCAGGAATCAGAAAAAGAAAAGAAGAGTAAAGGAAGCAGCAATGAAAAGGTATGATTATGTAATTGCGGGCAGCGGCTTATTTGCCGGTGTCTGGGCCTATTTGGCCAGAAAAAAAGGTAAGAACTGTCTGGTGGTAGAAAAGAGAAATCATATAGGCGGGAATATCTACTGTGAAGAGCAGGAAGGAATACATGTTCATAAATATGGCGCCCACATTTTTCATACAAGTAATCGGAGGGTATGGAATTTTGTCAATGAGCTGGCGGAGTTTAACCGTTATACCAACAGCCCTGTGGCAAATTATAAGGGCCAGATGTATAATATGCCTTTCAATATGAACACCTTCAGCAAGATGTGGGGAATTTCCACGCCTGAGGAGGCAAAGGAGATTATTGTCAGACAGAGGGCCGGCATTGAGGGAGAACCAAAGAATCTGGAGGAGCAGGCCATCAGCCTGGTAGGTACGGATTTGTATGAGAAGCTGGTGAAGGGATACACGGAAAAGCAGTGGGGAAGAGACTGTAAAGATCTTCCGGCTTTTATTATCAAACGGCTGCCGGTGCGGTATACGTATGACAATAATTATTTTAATGATTTGTATCAGGGGATCCCTGTGGGCGGATATAATGTGATAATTGAGAAGCTGTTTGAAGACTGTGATATTGTGACAGGAACCGATTATCTGAAAGAGCGGGAAAAATACGGCAGTATGGGTGATATGGTGGTTTATACGGGAACCATTGATTCCTACTATGATTTCTGTTATGGGAAGCTGGAATACCGGAGCCTGAAGTTTGAGACCCAGGTGTTGGATATGGAAAACTATCAGGGAGTGGCAGTAGTCAATTATACGGATCGGGAAACTCCCTTTACCAGGATTATTGAACACAAACACTTTGAATTCGGAACGCAGCCAAAGACAGTGATTACCAGAGAGTATCCGGCGGACTGGCAGGAAGGGATGGAGCCTTACTATCCGGTTAATGATGAAAAGAATCAGAAGCTGTATGAAAAATATGCCCGGCTGGCAGAGAAAGAAACGAATGTGATTTTTGGCGGGCGTCTGGCGGAGTATAAGTATTATGATATGGATAAGGTGATTGAATCGGCGCTTTTGCGGGCTGGGGAGAAGATGGGATAAGTCAACCATCTGGATTAAATTATAGGAAACCTCCATGCGTCCGGCGACGGACTTTTATAGTAAAGGGGCGGTTGCACGGAGTGTGCAGGCAGCCCCTTTGTGGTTAATAAAAAACCTGATATTTATTTAGAATATATTAGCGATAATATTGAAAACTCCTAAAAATCCACAAATTATATAGAATAGAAGGAAGAACAGGTTAAGGCAACCGGGTTCAGACCGCTACAGGCGGCCAATGCCGGGAACATAGGTATAAAAAGTGGAAAGATGACAGCTATCCCCCCGTCAGATCAGCAATTCCGGTTTCCACTGCCATATTGATCATAGTGGACATACCACATATGGTGGAACAGGATGAAAAAGATAAATGTTTGGAGTATATTGAGCGGCTGACGGACACGTATACTGCATCCAGAATGATGGTACAAACAGGAAATTGGTCTAAAAATTTCCTCTGGTTTACTCATATTCCTTATTTACCGAATCATAATTTTACGTGCCGCATGGATACCTAATTTATAGGGCAGAGGTCTGAGATCATGGTCAGCTTCCTTTAATTTTTGACGGATACTGATATGCTGTGGACAATGTTTTTCACACTGACCGCAGCCGATGCATTGCGGTGCGAAACCGGGTTCTTTGCGCAGCCCCATATTCTGGGCAAATTCAAAACGTGCTGAAGATTTTTTCTCCATGTACATCAGATTATAATAATAGAAATTTCCCGGAATATCTACTCCCCTGGGACAAGGCATACAGTACCTGCAGCCTGTACAGCCTACCTTTTCGCGTTCCCGGATGATTTGCTTAATCTGTTCGACAATCTTTCTGTCCTCCTCGGTAAAATATCCTGGTTCTGTCTCTGATGCAATGCGGATATTCTCATTCACCATGGCTTCAGAATTCATACCGGAAAGCACACAGGTGACTTCCGGCTGATTCCACAGCCAGCGCAGTCCCAGCTCAGCGGGTGTATAGCCCCTGTCACCAGAGGCAAGCAATTTTTTCGCTTTATCCGGCAGATTAACCAGTTTGCCGCCGCGAAGGGGTTCCATAATGATAGCCGGAATCCCTTTCTCGGCCGCAGCCTGAAGGCCTCTCCTTCCTGCCTGGGTATGCTCGTCCAGATAGTTATACTGAATCTGGCAAAAATCCCAGTCATAAGCGTCCAAAATTCTCAGAAACATTTCTGTATCACCATGATAGGAAAAACCAATGTTGCGGATATGTCCATCTGCTTTCTGACGCTGAATCCATCCTTCGATCCCCAAAGTCTTTAGCTTTTCCCATTCTGCATAATCTGTAAACATATGCATCAGGTAGTAATCAATATGATTGGTGAAAAGACGAGACAGTTCCTCGTTAAAGATTTTATCAATTGCCCCAGAGGAACGGATAATATATTGGGGAAGCTTGGTAGCAATATATACCCTGTCACGACATTTGTTTTTGCGTAGAATCCGGCCGAGACATTCCTCGCTTCCGGGGTAAATGTAAGCTGTGTCAAAATAGTTGACACCCTTTTCGATGGCAAGAAGAACTTCCCTCTCGGCCTTTTCATAGTCGATGGCATTTCCCTTTCTGCTGAATCTCATGCAGCCATAACCTAACTGGGAAATCGGATTACCGTATCGGTCAGATCTGTATTTCATACTGCTGTCATTGTTTTTATAATCATTGCTCATCTTCTTAACATCCCCTTTCGGCATTATCATATATCTAAACAGAAGGCTTTTTTATTTCTGTCAAGATTTAATTGATATATTCACTATACTCAATACTAATATTGCAGTTCTTTTTTCATAAGCATCCGCGCAAAAAGGGTATGTCAGATTACTCCGACATACCCGCAAATTCTAAAAACATTGACTTTTACAGCATTTATGATTAACCAAAGTATCTCTTAAGAAGTCCTTCAAAGGCTCTTCCGTGTCTAGCCTCGTCCTTAGCCATCTCATGAACGGTATCATGGATTGCATCCAGGTTGGCAGCTTTTGCTCTCTTAGCCAGGTCGAACTTGCCGGCAGTAGCACCGTTCTCAGCAGCAACTCTCATCTCCAGGTTCTTCTTGGTGGAAGAAGTAACAACTTCGCCTAACAATTCCGCAAACTTAGCAGCATGCTCTGCCTCTTCATAAGCGGCCTTCTCCCAGTATAAACCAATCTCAGGATATCCTTCTCTGTGAGCAACTCTTGCCATAGCCAGATACATACCAACCTCAGAACACTCACCCTCAAAGTTAGCTCGCAGGTCAGCTAAAATGTCCTCGGAAACGCCCTGAGCAACACCTACTTCATGCTCGCAGGCCCAAGACATACCCTCGGCAGCCTGCTCTTTGAACTTAGAAGCCGGAACGCCGCACTGTGGGCATTTCTCTGGTGGATTCTCGCCTTCATAAACATAACCACATACTGTACAAACCCATTTCTTCATAACTGATATCTCCTTTTCTTTTCTATTAATTTCAATAATAGTAATTGTTACTGTTATTAATCTACCACACTACTGCTAGCTTGTCAATACTTAATTGATACTTTTTTTCATTATGATTTTTCATCGGATTCTGTCATACATGCGTCGCAGACACCATAAAAATAGGTGATGTGGCTGTCGATTTGGCCTTTGCAGTGTTGTTGGGCGGCTACAGTCAGCAGTTCGGAAGTCTCCATAGACAGATCCTGAACCTGCCCGCACTTTCTACACACAAAGTGATAATGAGGATGAATATCTGCATCAAAACGATCAGGGCCGTTTCCACAGCTTAACTTTCGTATCTCACCTAAATCCACTAAAAGATTAAGGTTACGGTAAACGGTTCCCAAGCTAATGTTGGGAAATTCTTCCCGGATATTCATATATAAGGTATCTGCAGTAGGATGGTCATGACGGTTCATCAAGCAAGTTTTAATCATCTCCCTCTGCCTGCTGTACTTTAATGTCTTCATGGGAACTCCTTGTTAATAAAAATAATAACGATTACTATTATATAATAGCAGATAGAAAATTATTTGTCTACCCTTAAGAAAAAATTTCCAGGAATGTATAAATATAAATAAATTTTTTTAAAAATAAATAAAAATAAAGCAATAAAACAGTAGGTGAAAACGTAAAAATGTGGTAAACTATAACTATTGGACGATTGAGGCAAAGGTTTTCAGTTGTCCTTATTATAGAAAACAGGTGACGAGGGAGGAACCAGACATGAACGAAGATGGAATCAAAGAATTACAGGAGACAGAAGAGGTAAACGTGAATTCTACAGAGGACGCTGCATCAGAGAACGGGGATGCTAAAGCGACGGAAGCTGCAGAGAATGCAGAAACTATGGAAGATTATGCCAGGGAGTTGGAGGCATCATATAAAGAGTATGACGAACGCCGGAATCAGACCTATGTAGAAGAGGAGTCTCCGGATGCCGGGAAGTGGCAGGAGCTTAAGCAGATGCAGGCGGATAAGGCAGTGGTAAAGGTAAAGATTAAGGAGATTGTCAAAGGCGGAGCCGTTGCTTTCGTGGATGAGATCCGGGCATTTATTCCGGCCTCTCAGCTTTCTTTGGAGTATGTTGAGAAGCTGGAAGACTGGACCGGTAAATATATTGAAACCTATATTATCACTGCGGAGCCGGAGAATAAGCGTCTGGTCCTTTCAGCCAAAGAACTGCTGAAAGAAAGACGGGATGCACAGAGAAAGGAAAAGATGGCTGCATTTAAGGCAGGAGATATTGTAGAGGGAACCGTAGAAAGCCTGAAGAATTACGGTGCGTTTGTGGAACTGACAGAGGGGGTTACAGGACTTCTGCACATTTCTCAGATCAGCAGCCAGAGAATCAAACATCCCGGTGTCGTCTTAAAAGAAGGGCAGAAGGTAAAGGTGAAAATCCTGTCTGTAGAGGAGAACAAAATCAGCCTCAGCATGAAGGCGCTGGAGCCGGAAGAGAAAGAGGAGAAAGTTGATTTTGAATATAAGAGCACAGACAAAGTATACACAGGATTAGGGGATCTTTTGAAAAATATAAAATTATAAAGAGCTACATTAATATGCTGGGAGGGATAAGTATGCTTAATATCCCCAAAACACGAGATCAGATTGACCAGTGGCAGTCACTGATGTTTTTATACAATTCCGCATTGAAAGAGATAAGTGTAAAGATAGAGATTCTGAATAATGAGTTTATTCAGATTTATAAATACAATCCAATTGAGCACATAAAAACCCGCTTAAAGACAGCAGAGAGTATTGTTAAAAAATTAAAGCTGCACAACCTGGAGGCGACGGTGGAGAACGTGGAGGAGAAGAACAATGATGTGGCCGGAATCCGTATCATCTGTTCTTTTATACCGGACATCTATCAGATTGCGGATATGATTTCCAATCAAAGCGATGTGACTGTTCTCCATGTAAAGGATTATATTAAGAATCCAAAGCCTAACGGCTACAAAAGCTATCATATGGTAGTGACCATTCCGGTATACTTATCGGACGGCCCCCAGGAGACAAAGGTAGAGATACAGATTCGAACAGTGGCCATGGATTTCTGGGCTACTTTGGAACATAAGATTTATTATAAATCCCAGGGAAAAGCGCCGGATTATCTGCAGCAGGATTTAAAGGCGTGTGCAGATGTAGTGGATGTTCTGGATGCCAAGATGTATTCCCTGAATGAGGCAATTTCCGCTTGGAATAATGAAGAACATGGATAGGATTTAAAATCGAGAGGTTACACAGGAGGACTGTGAAAGGGAAGCGCACAGGATGAAAACTTTAGTCAGAGAGACATATCAGATCATGGGATTAAATTTCAAAAATTTGATATTGTTTGAGCTGGTATATCGTGCCGCCACCAGAACCATTTTTTACCAGCTGGTGAATATGGGATTAAAGTTTTCACTGAAGATGTCAGGGTACAGTTATCTGACTCTTGGCAATGCGGCGCGCTTTTTACTGAAACCATGGAGCCTGCTGGTTCTGCTTGTGCTGGCGGTTATGGGCCTCTTGCTGATATTAACAGAGATAGGTGGCCTGCTTACGGTCTATTCGGGGGCTGCCTATTCTCTGCGTTTACCGTTTGGAGAGATTTTTCTGGGAGCTTTCAGAAAATTAGTGGATGAAGTGAAGCACAGGAACTTTCGGCTGTTTGGCATCGGGCTGGCAAACTATGTTCTGGTCAATCTGTATTATCTATACCGAATGCTGTCTCATGTAAAACCATTAAACTTTGTTATGAAAGAATTGTGGGCATCCCGTTTGGCCAGACTGGGAGTGATTCTGGTTCTGATAATTTTAGCGGCTCTTATTGTACCATCTGTTTTTTCGTTCCATGGCTGCATGATCGAGCAGAAATCTTACAGGGACAGCCGAAACAGAAGCCAGGAGCTTTTAAAAGGCAGGACGCTGTCTACGCTGATTCGTCAGGTCGTTTATCAGATTGTTATGGCGGGGGCATTTATACTGGCTTATCTGGGCTGGATGGTAGTGATTGCTGTGGGGGTGGCATTTCTGGCGAGACAGGACATGAAGCTGGCGCTTCTTCTGCAGATTGCGGACCACATGGAGTGGGTCTTTTTATTTGTGGCTGAAATTATGGCCATGGCGGTTCACATGGCTCTCGTGACGGTAGAATATTATCAATATAGAAGTTTAGAAAAGCATCCGGGACAGGGGTGGGACTTTTTTTATACGAAGGGCCCGTTGTTTAACAGAAAAAGTGTACGGACTCTACTGATAACACTGGGGATTGTGGGAGGCTTGTGTCTGATTGAAACCATTTACAATGGTAATTCCATCGATAAATCTCTGACGGTTCAGACGGGAATCACAGCCCATCGGGGAGGTTCTGCCATAGCGCCTGAGAATACAATGGCAGCGATTGAGGCGGCCGTGGAGCAGATGGCGGACCGAGCGGAGATCGATGTGCAGGAGACGGCGGACGGAATCGTGGTTCTGTTTCATGACAGCACATTGAAGAGACAGACAGGGCTTAACCAAAAAATTTCGGATCTGACATTAGAGGAATTGCAGAAATTGGATATGGGAAGTTGGTTTTCCGCAGATTTTGCAGGAGAAAAAATCCCTACTTTGGAGCAGGTAATGGAATATGCAAAAGGGAAGATCGACTTGAATATCGAAATCAAAGATTTGGGAAAGGACAGCTGTCTTCCTGATAAGGTGCTAAAGCTGGTGGTAGAGAATGAGATGCAGGATCAGTGTATCATCACTTCCACCAATCGGAATTATTTGAAAAGAATAAAGACGATGAATCCGGATATTAAGACAGGGTATATCATAGCAGCGGCATATGGAGATTACTATTCGGATGAATTCGTGGATGTGATCAGTATCCGTTCCAGCTTCGTGACGGGAAGAATGGTGGACGCAGCTCATGAAGCGGGAAAAGCGGTACATGTCTGGACAGTAAATGGAAGGGCAGAGATGGAACGTCTAAATACCCTGGGGGTGGATGATGTGATTACGGACTATCCGGTGACAGCCAGAGAAGTCTTGTATCAAAAGGAATCCACTCAGGGTCTGGCAGAGTATCTGCTGCTGATACTGCGTTGAATGTAGGGGAGCGTACCCCAGTGCCGAATATTTTGTCAGCCTGCAAGGCCGAGGAAGGAGGAAAATGCAATGAAAGCAGTTCTTCAGAGAGTTGCAAAAGCTCAGGTAGATGTAGAGGGGAAGACCGTAGGAAAAATCGGCCTGGGATTTTTGATATTGTTGGGAGCAGAAGATAGTGATACTGTGGAAACAGCAGACCGGATGGTGGACAAGATCTGTAAATTAAGGATTTTTAAAGATGAAAACGGTAAGACGAATTTGTCTCTGGCAGATGTAGGGGGACAGATTTTGGTAGTCAGCCAGTTTACTCTGTACGCTGACTGTAAAAAGGGAAACCGGCCCAGCTTCATTAAGGCAGGAAACCCGGAGCATGCGGAACAATTGTATGAACATGTGATTGAACGGTGCAGAGTATATGTTGAGAAGGTGGAAAGCGGGATTTTCGGAGCAGAAATGGAAGTTCAGCTGGTAAATGACGGGCCGTTTACCCTTGTGCTTGACAACAGAGAACTTGGATTTTAACATAGAAGAAATAATCATTGAGAAAAGGAGAGATAAAATGACAGGGAAGGAATTGCAGGAAGAACTGACATGGGAATTCCCCCATATTGGGAAAAAGGCACCGCAGCAAGTGGAGCAGGCTGCAAAATTTTGTGAGGGATATAAGCAGTTTCTGAATCAGGGAAAGACGGAACGGGAATGTGTAAAAGCGGCTGTAGAGATGTTAAAGAAAGCAGGATACACGCCCTTTGATGAGGGCAGAACGTATCAGCCAGGAGAAAAGGCGTACTATGTGAATCGGGAAAAGGCCATTATTGCTACTACATTCGGCAGCCATCCGGTGAGAGAAGGCGTGCGTCTCAATGGAGCCCACATCGATTCTCCAAGGCTGGATTTAAAGCCGAACCCAATGTATGAAAAAGATGACATTGCATTGTTTAAGACTCATTATTATGGGGGAATCCGCAAATATCAGTGGGCTACGGTGCCTCTGGCAATGCACGGTGTGATGATAAAGAAAAGCGGAGAGATGGTAGAACTGAATCTGGGAGAGAACCCGGATGATCCAGTGTTCTGTGTCACAGACCTCCTTCCCCATTTGTCTGCAGAACAGAACGAGAGAAAGTTAAAGGACGGAATCAAGGGGGAAGAGCTGAATATTGTTATAGGCTCCATTCCCTATGTGGATGATGAAAAATTGAAGGAACCTGTAAAACTGATGGCCCTTAAGCTTTTAAATGAGAGGTATGGAATTACGGAAAGTGATTTTATGCGGGCGGAGATCGAGTTTGTACCAGCCCAGAAGGCATGTGATGTAGGCCTGGATCGCAGTCTGGTCGGTTCCTATGGACAAGATGACCGGGTTTGTGCGTATACGGCTTTGATGGCAGAGATTGATACGAAGGCACCGGATTATACCACAGTAACCATTTTGACAGACAAAGAGGAGATTGGTTCTGAGGGCAATACAGGATTGAATTCCAATTATGTGAGAGATTATGTTACATATCTGGCAGAGATGGAAGGATCCAATCCCAAGGAAGTGTTCCGCAATTCCATCTGTCTGTCCTCAGATGTAAACGCTGCTTTTGATCCAACCTTTTCTTCCGTATATGATCCGCGCAATTCCAGCTATATCAACAAAGGCTGTGTGCTGACAAAATATACGGGGGCAAGAGGAAAGTCAGGTTCCAGCGATGCAAGTGCGGAATTGATGGCAAAAGTGATTGCCATGATGGATAAGGAAGGCGTGTACTGGCAGATAGGGGAGCTGGGAGCAGTAGATGCAGGAGGAGGCGGAACGATCGCCAAGTTTGTGGCATCAATGAATATCGATGTGGTGGATCTGGGGGTTCCGATTTTGTCCATGCATGCGCCCTTTGAGCTGGCATCCAAATTGGATGTGTGGAATACATATCTGGCATTCAAAGCATTTTATAAGAATTAAAAATCACGTCAAAAACTGAAATTTTTGTTAATTTTAACGAATCTCTTTTTTTTAAGAGCATTGTGTGATATACTTTGTCGTGCGTGTCCGGCCGAAGAAAGATGTTCTACCGGCCAGGGGATTGCATTTTGATGTAATTCGAAACTATAAACTTAGAGAAGAGAGATGGGAATTTATGAGGAACGTGTTAAAGATAGGAATCTTAAGTTTAGTGACATTGACTTTACTTACCGGCTGTTCTAACAATAAAGAGGAAGAAACTCAGACAGATGCTGCTGTGACAACTGCGGCAGATTCGGAGGTTTCCTCAGGTCAGGACAGTGTGACGCTGGGAGAATATATGGGGGTGCTTTTTACACCTGTATCTACAGAAGTTACAGATGAGCAGGTTGAGGCAGAGATACAGGCTTTGATTGATGCGAATCCGGTGATTACAGAAGTGGATCGAGAGGCCAAAGAGGGCGATGTGGTAAATATTGACTTTGTAGGTTTGAAAGATGGCGTTGCATTTCAGGGAGGTACCAGTCAGGGATATAATTTGACATTGGGATCCGGAAGACTTATCGATGGTTTTGAGGATGGCCTTATTGGAACAAAAAAGGGCCAGGAAGTAAGCCTGAATCTGACATTTCCGGAAGAATATGGCAATGCGGAACTGGCCGGCCAAGATGTGGTGTTTGATGTGACGGTCAATGCGGTACAGGAGTCCACACCAGCGGTTTTGGACGATACGTTTGTGGCAGCCAATACGGATTATACAACCGTACAGGAGTGCCGTGCCGGTATACGCAAGGATTTAGAGGATTTGGCTGCAGATAATGCACAGACTCAGAAAAAGAATCAGGTGTTTATGAAGGTGATGGAAGTCTCGGACGTTACGGTATCAGATGAGACAGTTCAGAAATACTATGATGAGCAGATGGAAGCTTATGAGAATCAGGCCGCAAGCTTTGGCATGGAACTGAAAGATATGGTACAGGATATGGACAGTTTTCAGTCTGAGCTGATGGAATTATCCAAGGAGATCGCCAGGCAGAACCTGGTGATTGATGCCATTGCAGAGAAGGAGAATATCGCAGTGGAAGATTCGGACAGAGAGACTATGGCTGTTGAGTTTGGGTTCGCCAGTGCGGAGGAGATGCTTCAGGCTGTTGGACAGGAGGCTGTAGATGGTTATCTTCTTCCCAATAAGGTTATGGACTTCTTAGCGGACAATGCAGTAGAAGAGTAGAGTCTTTGACTTGAGAACGCAAAAAAGCAGTACGAAAGAAATAAAAGAAGGAAGGGGCTGGAACAATACATTGTGACAGTCTCTTCTTAACATAAGAGTGCTTATACATGAAAAGAGGAAAAGAGACATGCAGCGTCAAATCTATCTAAAAGGGATGAAGGAAGGGATTCCGGTGGCACTGGGATATTTTGTCGTATCAATGACCATTGGCATAGCGGCAAGAATGGCAGACTTAACACCTGCCCAGGCAACCATCATGTCGTTGACGAACCTGACTTCAGCCGGACAGTTTGCATCCTTCGCAGTTATTGCAGCAGGGGCGCCATATTTGGAGATGGTGATTTCCCAGCTGGTAATCAATTTAAGGTATTGCCTGATGTCCTGTGCCCTGTCACAGAAGGTGGACCCAAAGCTTCCGTTTTATCACCGCCTTATCATGTCTTTTGGGATTACAGATGAGATTTTCGGATTGTCCATTTCTCAGAAGGGAAAGCTTGATCCGTGGTATACTTATGGGGCCATGAGTGTGGCAATACCAGGATGGACCCTTGGAACCTTAGTGGGGATTTTGTCTACCAGTGTATTGCCCCAGAAGTTTTTAAGCGCTATGAATATGGCCCTGTATGGAATGTTTATCGCTATTTTTATGCCGGCGGCCAGGGAAAACAAGGTGCTTCTTCCGATTATCTTCCTCTCCATGGCCCTTAGCGCATTGTTTCATGGACTTTCCTGTTTTGATTTTATCTCATCCGGAATGAAGATTATCATTTTGACGCTGGTGATTTCTATGGGAGCTGCTGTTTTGTTCCCTATACCATGTGAGGAGGAGGAAGGGTAAATGCGAAATTATGGGTATATTCTGGTAATGGCTGTGACTACATATTTGATTCGTGTGATTCCTATGACTCTTTTCAGAGAAGAGATTAAAAACAGGACGTTTCGTTCATTTTTGACTTATGTACCTTATGTAACCTTGGCGGTAATGACATTCCCGGCGATTTTGGAGATTACGGATGTGCCCTGGATTTCCTGGGCGGGTTTTCTTGTAGCTATGATATTGGGGTATAACAAGGTTAGTTTGTTTATCGTGTCGTTAGGATGCTGCGGTCTGGTATTTCTTCTGCAGTTGATTGGCGGCTGAATAAAATGTGTTGAAAGGGGAAAGAAATTATGGTAAAAATGGGAATTTTAGGAGCTGGAAATATTGCTTCGTCAATGGCGGCTACGATGCGGGAATTGGACAGCGTGGAGTGTTATGCAGTGGGAGCCAGAGATTATGACAGAGCGGAAGCATTTGCAAAAAAATATGGTTTTGTCAAGGCCTTTGGCTCTTATGACGAGTTGGTGAAGGATCCGGAGGTGGAGCTGATCTATATTGCCACACCCCATTCCTTTCACTATGAACACATAAAGCTGTGCCTGGAGAACGGAAAGCATGTGCTGTGTGAGAAGGCATTTACTATCAATGAGAAGCAGGCGGCAGAGGTATTTGCCATGGCCAGACAGAAGGGACTCCTTCTGACAGAAGCCATCTGGACCAGATATATGCCTATGAGGAAAAGGCTGGATGATGTGCTGGAAAGCAAAGTTATCGGGAAACCGTATATGTTGACAGCTAATTTAGGATATGTAGTCAGCGATAAAGAGAGGATCGTGAACCCTCAGCTGGGTGGCGGAGCCCTGCTGGATCTGGGTGTCTACACGCTGAATTTTGCGTCCATGGTCTTTGGAGATGATGTGGAGAAGATTACCGGAACGGCGGTGAAGAATGATGCGGGCATGGATATGCAGAACAGCATGACGCTGACTTACAAGGACGGAAAAATGGCGGTTTTGAACAGTACTGCCATGGGACTTAGTGACAGGAAGGGCACTATCTATGGAGATAAAGGATTTATTGAGGTTCTGAATATTAATAACTGTGAGGAAATCCGGGTCTATGATTTGAAACGGAATCTGGTGGCTGCCTATGACAGACCGGAGCAGATCAGCGGATATGAATATGAGGTAGAGGCCTGTGTTTATGCCATCAGGAGAGGGGAGACAGAGTGCAGACAGATGCCTCATGAGGAAAGCCTTTGTATGATGAGATGGATGGATGAACTGCGCAGGCAGTGGGGAGTCACATTCCCTATGGAATAATCAGGATTTAAGTGCTTGTGTTATGAGGAAGATGGTAGTAGAATGATTTTATATAAAACATTAGCCGGCAGCTGCGGCGGAATTGGAGGTTATATGAAGATAGCATTGATTAATGAGAACAGCCAGGCAGGAAAGAACCAAGTGATCGAGGCTGCTCTTAAAAAAGTGGTGGAGCCCATGGGGCATCAGGTGTTTAACTATGGGATGTATGCGGCAGATGATGAGGCACAGCTTACCTATGTTCAGGTGGGAATTCTGGCTGCGGTTCTGTTGAATTCAGGGGCGGCAGACTATGTAATCACTGGCTGCGGCACAGGAGAAGGCGCTATGCTGGCATGCAATTCATTCCCAGGCGTTATCTGCGGCCATGTGGAAGATCCCCTGGACGCCTATACGTTTGCACAGATCAATGATGGTAATGCCATCGCACTGCCTTTTGCCAAAGGATTTGGCTGGGGCGGGGATCTGAATCTGGAATACATCTTTGAGAAGCTGTACTGCGAGGAAAGCGGACAGGGCTATCCAAAGGAGAGAGCCGTTCCGGAGAAACGGAACAAGAAGATTCTGGATCAGGTAAAGACCGTGACCTATCGGGATATGGCAGTAATTTTAAAGGAACTGGACCGTGAACTGGTAAAGGGCGCTTTGGCGACGAAAGGATTTGGAGAATTCTTCTGGGATAACTGTAAGGATGAAGAGCTGAAGAAGGCAGTGGAAGAGGTTTTGAAGTAGATAGTAAAAGACAATAACAGCGCTGTCTGAGAGCGGTTAATGCCCTCGGGCAGCGCTTGTGTAACAGTTCAGATAGGTCTTACGTGGAACTATTTGCGGACGTTTGGTATTGCCTGCAGAGCGGAATCTATCCGATCAACATCTTCCTGAGAAAGTTTTGTGTTGCTCAAAACTTCTAAGAAGGTTCGGCTGTCCGCCAGCTGATACAGGCCTTCTATTCCGTATTTGCATGTTCGCTCATAAGTGGCAGGGCCGATATGGCGGGCAACTTCTTCTTTGTGTTCTTCCAGCCATGCTATGAATGGAGTCATAACTTTTTCTGCATTTTTATAATGTCTTAAATATCCAAAGGTACATTCAACAGAAAGAACATCATCATAATCGCTGGTCACATGCTTTTTGCATGCGGGCTTTGCCATAGAATTCTCGCCGAAGTCTCCGAACATATCCTTTAGCCATTGAATGCTGTCCTCCACCCAGTGAGGTGCGCGGCTGCAAATGGAAGTATCCTTGTACTGAACAGAGGGATCTCCCGTGGAGAAACCGTGAGGCCCGTATGCGTAGATATGGCTTTCAAATGAAATATCATATTTTACAAGAGCCTGGGTAAACTCAATGGTGTTGGTGATGGGAACCACCTGATCTGTGCGGGTGGCAAACAAAAAACATGGGCTGGTATCAAAGCTTACCGCAGAGACCACATCCGGAGCGGTGGGTTCACATTGATGAATCATTTCTCCCTTTGTCACGGCATACCCTAAGATTGCGGCATCCGGTTTGTTTTTGGCCATCGTTGCGGCACAGGCTGCCAAGTGTCCTCCGGCAGAGAAACCGATAACAGCCACTTTGTCTTTATATAAATGCCATTTGTCATCATTGGAACGGATCAGTTCCATGGCCTGTTCATAGTCATCCAGGGGATTGGGCCACACGGCGTCTT
Organism: uncultured Hungatella sp.; assembly: GCA_910588325.1. Taxonomy (GTDB): domain Bacteria; phylum Bacillota; class Clostridia; order Lachnospirales; family Lachnospiraceae; genus UBA3402. The sequence continues at coordinate 33,940 of CAJUPP010000001.1, read as the reverse complement.
CTTTTACAGAATACCGCAGGATAAATACCTGGTATCCGGCCTTCAGATATGGCATGGCTACAGGGTCAGCCTCCCGGCCAGAACAATACTGATATCCGCCGCCGGGAAGGATTAAGATGGCTGGCCTTTTGGAAATATAGAGGAATTCACCTTTCACTTCCTGGATATAAGCGGTTAAGGTTACCTTTCTCTTCTGATCTAACGTAATAAGTTCTGTCTGCATAATTTGTTCTTCCTTTCCTGAATTATGGTATTATTGTAGGACAACTGCGGAATGAAAACAACTGTTTTTTACCAAAAGGACTAAATTACCTAGTGTTTGCATATGATGTAAAAAACATTTTCAGGGGGAAAACCTTGAAGGAATATATCGAGGAACGTGCGGTAGCCATTGCAAATTATATTATAGACCACAATGCTACGGTGCGGCAGACTGCAAAAAAATTTGGGATATCTAAATCTACGGTACATAAAGACGTAACAGAACGTCTTGAGCACATCAATCCGTCTTTAGCATCTCGCGCCAGGGTGATTCTGGATATCAACAAATCCGAGAGGCATATTCGCGGAGGATTGGCTACAAAAGAGAAATATCAGCATCGGCTGGCTATATGCAGCAAAGAGGACGATTAGATTTCACACCGATTCATAATTTACGGAGGCCTTTCATAAGCTGTTAATAATCAAGTCCTGAGAGGTATTTCATGAAACATTTTTTAAAAGGGAAAGCTGGCCGATGGGTATACCTGCTTCTTTCTATTATAATGCTGTTTTTATTATCTGGCTGTAATAGGAAGAATGATGACGGAGAAAAGGTCCGGGACCTGGAATTTACGGTAGTGGGAGAGGCAGATGCTCCGCAGCAGCTGCAGACGATTCTGGCGGAGAAGCGGACACAGCCTTTCAAGATTACCTTTACCGATGAGCAGAACCTTTATATTGTGGTAGGATATGGTCCCCAGCAGACAGGCGGTTACAGCATTCAAGTTGAGGAACTTTACCTGACGGACAACGCCATCGTACTGGATACAGAACTTCTGGGACCAGAAAAAGAAGAGGCTGTGGCGCCGGAGACCTCTTATCCATTCATTATCATCCGCACGGAACTGTTGGAAAATCCGGTGATTTTTAAATAGTCCTTTTTAATTCTTTCAACATATGCTATACTAACCAGAAAAAGTTTGTCTTTATAATAGCAATGAGGGAAGAGATATGATATTTAAGGATATTTGGATGGATGTAAAGGCTGTGCAGGAGAGGGATCCGGCGGCGCGCAATGCATTGGAAGTACTTCTTTTATACCAGGGGGTTCATGCACTGATCTGGCATCGGTTTGCCCACTGGTTTTACAGGCGCCATTTGTTTTTTATTGCAAGACTGATTTCTCAGCTGGCCCGTTTTTTTACTCTTATAGAGATTCATCCGGGAGCGCAGATGGGACATGGAATTTTAATCGACCATGGATGCGGTGTGGTAATTGGAGAAACCACGGTGGTGGGAGACAACTGCACCATCTATCAGGGAGTTACCCTGGGGGGTGTGGGGACCCAGAAGGGAAAGCGCCACCCCACATTAGGGAACAACGTGACCGTAGGGGCGGGAGCGAAGATTCTTGGTTCCTTTGAGGTGGGTGACAATTGTACGGTTGCCGCCAATGCAGTTCTTTTAAAACCGCTGGAGGACAATATCACGGCTGTGGGAATTCCCGCCCGCCCTGTGAAGAAAAATGGGGTACCTCTTCCAAAGGAAGAGAAAAAAATGGTGTCTATGGAGCATTACTGCAAGATGGAAGAGCGGGTACGGGAATTGGAACAGCAGCTTGAGGAACTAAAACAAAAGCTGGAAAGCAGTTCAAAACCAGAGCAGTAGACAGCAGTCTACCAGGTGATAATTTTGTCAAGGAGCTTTTGCTGTTCTCTGCTGGAGCAGGTGAGATAAATCCGGGTGGTCTCGATGCTGCCGTGTCCCATCAGGTCAGCCAGGAGGGCGATATCGTTGAATTTTGCCAAAAAGTTTTTGGCAAACCGATGGCGGAAGGAATGGGGGTAGACTGTGTCGGGATTAATTCCGTATTGCAGGGCATAATGTTTTAGCTGGCTGTGGATTCCCCTGGAAGAGATGGGGGTTCCGCGTCTGTTCAGAAACAGAAACCCGCTCCTTAGTTCGCGGCGGGAGCACCATTCCAGTGCCTCTTCACAGAGAAAATCGGGCAGATAGATGCGTCGGATTTTACAGCCTTTGGAGTATAGATCCAGGTAGCCGTGAGACAGATGCTCCACCTTTATTTTGGTCAGCTCGCTGACCCGGACTCCCGTAGCTGCCAGAAAGTGAACGACAAAATACCAGAAATCATTGCCGTCTGCCTTCAGACGGCATTTTAACAGTTCATAATCTTTGTTTGAAATGGTATCGTCCTGAAACCGTTTCTGCTGTACCTTTACGGTGGACAGACGGTAATTTTTCAGAAACAGAAATTCTTCCTCCCTGGTTTCTGTTAAAAAACGAATGTAATTGTTGATTGCGTGGATTCTTTGGTTGACAGTGGCCGGTTTATAGCGGGAGATCAATACCCCGCGGTACTTTTTCAGATTCCTTAATGTAATGTCCGGATACAAGCTCAGAAAAAGGCGGACACTACCGGAATAGGTACTGATGGTGTTGGGAGCCAGGTTTTTATTCTTTAAATATTCTTGAAAATTATTTAACGGGTCTTTTTTCTTCATATATCGGTCAATCCTTTCGATTCTCCTACCAGTCTACAACCTGGTTTACAATTTTTCTTTGCTCCGCGCTGCTTCGGTGCAGATAGATTCGAGTGGTTTCGATGCTTTCGTGGCCCAATATATCGGAAAGCATACTGATGTCTCCATGTACACTGAGAAAATTTTTTGCAAATAGATGTCGAAAGGAATGGGGATAGACTACAGATGGATCCAGACTGTATAATACGGTGAATTTCTTTAACTGTCCGCGGATTCCGGCCGGGGTAAGGCGATCTCCATAGTGGTTTAGAAATACATATCCGGAAAGGCGGGAAATATTGTTCAGCCAGTTTAAGCAGTCCTTACGGACCCTTTTGGGGATATAAATACGCCGGATTTTATTGTCTTTGGAGTAAATATCCATATGTCCCCGTTTTACATCCTCCACCTGAAGCTGGACTAATTCGCTGATGCGCATTCCGGTAGTGGACATGATGCGGATAACAAAATAGTAAAGAAGATTTCCGTCCCGAATCAGGCATTTTTTCAGATACTCATAATCTGCCTGGCTGATGACATTTTCAAGAAATGGCTTCTGCTGGATGCGGACCATCAGAATCTTGGGAGTGGAAAGGTGGAGAGCTTCCAGGAGACAGTTTAGGGCCCGGATTCTCTGATTAACGGTTTGCGGTTTGTAGTGTTCCACAAGGTAACATTTGTAAAGCATCAGATTGTCATGATTGATTGTTCCATACATGGTCAGGAACTGCTCGGCTGCATACAGGTAGGCATGGATGGTATTTTCCGACATATTGCGGTGCTCCATCGATGTCTGAAAGTCCTGCAAAATGGCTTCCATACTGGAAATGTTTTCTGTTTTCATTGTTCATCATCCTCTTTTGTATAAATTTGTTGATATAATATGGAGATAAAACCCAATATTATCAATAATTTATGAACAGAATATGAAATTGTCAATAAGGTTTTCTAAAACTGCCGGTATAAACTTTGGATCTTTCACATACATTATCATAAAAGGCTGATAGAAAGACAGGTGGGTGTTTTCATATGATGGAACTGGTAAAGAAAAATATACGTATGAACCGTTTTAAAAGCAGTACCTCCACCCAGGTGACTATGGATGACGATTTTATTGTTCCAGATACCATGGATGATATGGAACAGGTGATTTTAAGCTCTGGTAATATAGTGATAGAATCGGTGAAAAATCAAGGGGAACGGGTGCTGATTAAAGGGAAGCTGGCTTTTCAGGTGCTGTATCGGAAGGCGGAGGGCGGACTGCAGACTCTGGCCGGAAGCATACCCTTGGAGGAGCCGGTCAACGTGCCGGAGCTGGGAGAAAGGGATGATATCAGTGTATCCTGGGAGATCGAGGATCTGACAGCCGGAATGATTAATTCCCGAAAGTTAAGTATAAAAGCGATTGTGACCCTGAATGTAAGGGTGGAGGCACTGTGTGATGGAGAGGCAGCCGTAGATGTGGAGATGAACGGGGAAACGGCTGAGACTCTGAAACGGACCATTGATGTGGCTGCCATTGCAGTCAGAAGAAAAGATACATACCGGATCAAGGAAGACATCTCTCTGTCCAGCAGTAAACCCAGTATTGAGAGGGTTCTGTGGAGTGAGATGCAGCTTATGGGAGCCTCCACAAAACCTTTGGACGGTCAGGTTCATGTGGAAGGAGAGCTGGCGATTTTTCTGATTTATACCGGGGAGGGAGAAAATACTCCGATTCAGTGGCTGGAGGAGTCCATCCCCTTTGCCGGGGATGTGGATCTTCCGGAGTCGGTAGAAGGAATGGTTCCGTCTATTGCATTGCGACTGGTACATAAAGATCTGGAATCAAAGCCGGATTATGACGGCGAAATGCGTGACCTGGAAGTAGATGCTGTTTTGGAACTGGACATGAAGCTGTACGAAGAGCAGCCGCTGGAACTTTTAAGCGATCTCTATGCTACGGATCGGGAAGTGGTGCTCCAAAGAGGAGAGGTATGTTTTGACCGTCTTCTGTCTAAAAATACGGGAAAATGTAAAATCTCTGATCGGATTCAGATGGAACCATCGGAGCGGATTCTTCAGATTTGTCACAATGATGCTGCCATTAAAATTGACAATGTAGAGATTCGGGAGGATGCTTTAAATATCGACGGAGCGCTGGAGGTATCTCTGCTTTATATGACTTCCGATGACACGGAACCGGTAAAGGCATCTACGGCTGTACTGCCGTTTCAGTATACGGCGGATGCTTCCGGAATTCAGGAGGACAGTGTCTATCAGTTGAACACCGGCGTGGAACAGATGACAGCCGTCATGGCCGGGGGAGACATGGTGGAGATCAGAGCAGTGTTGAATCTGGATATTCTGGTTCTGCAGCCAACCAGCGAGTCTGTGATTATCAACGCCAGAGAGGAACCCTTAAATTTAGAAAAGCTGCAGGCGCTTCCGGGTATCGTAGGGTATATTGTTCAGCATGGCGACAGTCTGTGGGATGTGGCGAAACGGTTCCACACCACCATAAGCCGTGTCATGGAAACCAACGATCTGACGGACGATCAGATTCGGCCCGGAGACCGGCTGCTTTTGGTAAAGGAAGTGGCAAAAGCATGAAATTGAAAAAATTTTAAAATAAGGAAAAAGGTGGATGCACAAAATCCGGCATGTGGGATATAATACATTATAAGGTTTCATGAACATCGGCAATGCCGGGTCCGCATCCAGCTGGTGCTTCATATAGATTCAGGGAAACCTGGGCGGTAGAAACGTATTGCAAGCGTTGCTGCCGTCTACATAGTCAGATGTACCAGAGGACCGTCAGGAGGAAAACATGAATTACACGTATCTGGTAAAGTGTGCTGACGGCACTCTTTACTGTGGCTGGACAAACCATCTGGAGCAGAGGGTAAAAGCCCACAATGCCGGAAGGGGGGCAAAATACACGAAAGGACGCCGCCCCGTAACGTTGGTTTATTACGAGACCTTTGAGACCAGACAAGAAGCAATGAGGCGGGAGACCGAATTGAAACGGCTCAGCAGAAAGGAAAAATTGGAACTGATAAAAACACGTCCAATCTGCAGCGTGGTCTCTGCACAATCGGACGTATAACTTACAGTGCCTCTTCTCCTCTCTCTCCTGTACGAATCCGGATGGCATCCTGTACCTTACAGTCCTGAAGAATTTCCTTTAATGCTTCCAGCGTACTGGCGTTGATGATGATTTCTGATTTTTTCATAATACTTAAATCCCCCTTAATTCATCCCTCTTAAATCTCAAAATCATTCTATATAGAATAAATGATTTGCCAAATATTTTAAAAAGCCATTGATTTTTGAAAAATAGCGTATATAATATACTGTATACAATGTACTTAACTAAGGAGAGAAAAGGTATGGTAAAGCGCCTGAATTTAAAGGCATATGGAAAGATTAATCTGGGGCTGGATGTGCTTCGAAAACGGGAAGACGGTTATCATGAAGTCCGTATGATTATGCAGACAGTGGGGATTTATGATAAGATCGAACTGATATATCAGGAAAAGCCAGAGATTACGGTGGAGACGAACCTGTACTATCTTCCTAATAATGAGAATAATCTGGTGTATAAAGCAGCGGATCTTCTGATGAAAGAATTTGAAACAGAGGGCGGCGTTCATATCAATTTAAAGAAATTCATCCCGGTGTCTGCCGGGATGGCGGGGGGGAGCGCTGATGCTGCGGCGGTTTTAGTGGGGCTCAATAAGATGCTGGGGCTGGGGCTTAGCAGGGAACAGCTGATGGAGCGGGGAGTGAAAATCGGTGCGGATGTTCCTTATTGTATCATGAGAGGGACAGCGCTTTCTGAAGGAATCGGAGATGTGCTGACGCCATTGCCGCCTGTGCCTCAGTGTCATGTCCTGATTGCAAAACCGGGAATCAGCGTGTCCACGAAATTTGTCTATGGGAATCTTCATTTGGACAAGTTAAAGTTGGGGCAGCATCCGGATATAGATGGGATGGTGAAGGCAATCAGAGAGAGGGATCTGGACGGAATTGCCGGCAGATTCGGCAATATACTTGAGACAGTGACGATTTCGGCTTATCCTGTGATACAGGAAATTAAGGATACGATGACAGAACTTGGGGCATTAGGTGCTTTGATGAGCGGCAGCGGTCCTACGGTATTTGGCTTATTTACGGATAAGAGGACAGCAGACAAGGCGTATGAAGAGCTGAGATACGGAAAAAAATCTGAGATTGCAAAACAGGTTTATCTTACGGATTTTTATAATGTGGAGGATTAAAGGGGATTGATGGAATACAATTTGAAGGTAAATATGAATGAATATCTGCCATTGCGTGATGTGGTGTTTAATACATTGCGTCAGGCCATATTGAGAGGGGAACTGGCCCCTGGAGAAAGGCTGATGGAGATTCAGCTGGCAGAGCGGCTTGGGGTCAGCCGTACACCGATCAGGGAGGCAATCCGGAAGCTGGAGCTGGAAGGGCTGGTTTTGATGATTCCCCGCAAGGGGGCCGAGGTAGCCAGGATCTCTGAAAAGAGTTTAAGAGATGTGCTTGAGGTCCGCCGATCTATCGAAGAGCTTGCCATCGAATTGGCGTGTCAGCGTATGGAGGAAGAGGATATTCAGAAGCTGGAGGAGGCTCAGAGGATATTTGCCGCGGCTATAGAGTCAGGAGATGCCATGGAGATTGCAGAAAGTGATGAGAAGTATCACAGCATTATCTATGAAGGGACAGATAATCCCCGGCTGGTGCAGATTCTGAATAATCTGAGGGAGCAGATGTACCGTTACCGCTTAGAATATATTAAGGGTGCGGATCTTCATATCCTTCTGGTAGAACATGAGGAAATATTAAAGGCGATTAAACACCGTCATGTGGCTGAAGCCAAAGAAACCATGCGGGCTCATATTGATAATCAGGCAATTACCGTTTCTAAAAATATTAAAGAAAAATAATAACCAAATTATTACAAATTATAAAATAATTATAACCTCTATTGACAGGGTGACAAGTTGTCATTATAATAAGTGACAGGTTGTCACTTCTTTATTTCACAGGAGACTTCCATGCGCCCGGCGGGTTGCACCGCCATCCATGAAAGTCAGGCGGGCACACTTATAGTAATAGATCCTGTGAAAATTATTTTAGTGATTGGGGGGAGAGGGGAAATGGCCAGTGAACGTTTTTGGCGGTTGCCGCCTGAGAAGCAGAAGGCTATCTATGAAGCTGCCATAGAAGAATTTATCCGGATTCCTTTTGAGAAGGTTTCCATCAATAAGATTATCCAGAAAGCCGGAATATCCAGAGGAAGTTTTTACACATACTTTGAAGATAAGCGGGAACTTTTGTCGTTTGTATTAGAGGACACAAAAACTCAATGGCTTAATTTCTGTGAAAACTATCTGAAAAAATCCGGGGGGGATTTTTGGGGCATGATGGAAGCCATGCTGGACAAGGCAATCGAATTCTGCAGGGTGAACGATGTGTTCCGCTTTCGCCAGAATCTGATGATGTATCAGGAATTTACAGTTATGGAGATGCCGTCGAAGAAAGAGACTGCCAAGATGGTAAGGAGCCGTCTGCATCCCCTGGTGGATCATTCGATTTTTCGCGAGGAGACGGAGGAATACTTTGCTATGGTGATGGAGCAGTCCCTGTTTACGGTGTTTTCCAGCATTGCCTGTTACTATAAGAATCCTCAGGCTGAGAAGGAAATTAAGGAAGATTATCAAAAGAAGATAAATATACTTCGATATGGGGCATGTAAAACCTTGATAGAAAATCAGATGGAGGAATAGAAAACGCGATGAAAAAAGGTGTGATAATAGCTGTTGGGGCAGTAATAGTCGTTGCCGCAGGAGCATTTGCGGTATCCAGATATTGGCCTTCCAAGGAGGTGGTGGAAGTGGTCGCTCCACCGGTTGTGAAGGCAGAGAAGCCGGAAGTTGCCGACATCGAATTGTTCCGCAGCCTGATAGGCACGGTTGAGCCGTCCGATCTGGTGTATGTGATTCCTAAGGCCGCAGGCGAGATCACGGCGGTTTATGTGAAGAATGGAGATTATGTCACAGAGGGACAGCTTTTGTGTGAGATTGATACAAAACAGGTAGATGCGGCCAGGCTACAGCTGGAGGCCGCCCAGGTGCAGTTAAAGGATGCGCAGACCAACCTGGAGAGAATGCGGGTTTTATATGCCAGCGGAGATATTTCCGCCCAGTCCTTTGAACAGGTGCAAAGCGGTGCAAAAAGCGCTCAGATTCAGTACGACTCTGCAAAGCTGGCTTATGATTATCAGATTGAGTTCAGCAGTATCACCGCTACCATATCCGGCAAGATCGAATCAAGCACCATGGAAGTCCACAGTATGGCTACTCAGAGCAGCCCTCTGTGTGTGATTTCCAGTGAGGGAACCAAGACAGTAAATTTCGCTGTCACAGAGGCTGTTTTGGATAAGGTTAAAGAGGGAGATCAGATCCGTATAGAAAAGAGCGGAAGCGAATACATTGGAACAGTCACGGAGGTCAATACCATGGTGGATGCTGCCACAGGGCTGTTTAAAGTCAAAGCCTCCGTAGAAAATGGGGATGCGCTGGTTAACGGCGCTACGGTAAAGCTGTATGTGACTTCGGATAAGGCAGACCATGCTCTTACGGTTTTGGTGGATTCCGTTTATTATGACAATGGAAATCCTTATGTATATACATTTGAAGACGGAATGGTACATAGAAAAGATGTGGAAACAGGCATCAGCGATTCTGAGAAGATGGAAATTATCTCCGGAGTGTCTAAGGACGACCTGGTGATTACTACCTGGAGTCCGGAGCTGTACGAGGGAGCACCGGCGGTTCTGGAGGATGAGGCAGAAAACGCAGTAACCGTAGAGACAGCAGAAATCGCAGAGACAGAAGCTGCAGAGTAGGGGAGGGAATCGTATGAATTTAACGAAAACGGTCCTCAGACGGCCGGTAACCACCCTGATGGTAATTCTGTGTCTGATTGTATTCGGCCTTACTTCCGTTCTGTCTTCCAAACTGGAATTAATCCCGCCTATGGATATGCCCATGTTGATTGTATCTACCATGTATCCGGGAGCCAGCCCGGATGATGTGGATGAATTGGTTAGTCAGACCATCGAGGATGAGACAGGAACCTTAAGCGGAATCAAGGGAGTTACCAGTGTTTCCAACGAGAATTATTCCATTGTGCTATTGGAGTATGAATACGGAATTGACACCAATGATGCTTATGATGACCTAAAAAAGAAGATGGACACCATTCAGGCACAGCTTCCTGATGATGTTCAGGAGCCTGTCATTATGGAGATGAACATCAATGATATGGCCAGCATCACATTTGCGGTGAACAACGATTCACAGGATAATCTGTATAATTATGTAAACGACACCATTGTTCCGGAGTTTGAAACGCTTTCTTCCGTTGCCAGTGTGGATATCAGCGGCGGTCAGGAGGAATATATCAGGATTGAACTGCTCTCGGAAAAGCTGTCCCAGTATCATTTAAGCATGAACAGTATAGCTTCTGCCATAGAAAGTGCGGACTTTACATTTCCGGTAGGCGATACCCAGGTGGGCAAACAGACCTTGTCCGTGTCGGCAGGAGTCAGTTATGATACCATGGAAAGCCTGAAGACTATTCCGATTATGGTGGGAGGCGGCAATATTATCTACCTGGAGGATGTAGCCAACATTTATCCGGCTTTGGAGGAAGCCAGCGGTATTGGACGCTACAACGGCAGAGATACCATTTCCATACAGATTAAAAAACAGCAGAGCAGCAGCGATGTGGAAGTGTCCCGGGATGCTATGCGGGTGGTCCAGCGGCTGAAAGCGGCAGATGAGAATCTGGAGATGATTGTTGTAGATGATAACAGCGACATGATAAAATCTTCCCTGTCTTCCGTGGTGCAGACCATGGCTATGGCGGTTGTGGTTTCCATGGTGATTATATTCCTGTTTTTCGGAGACTTGAAAGCATCTCTGATTGTAGGTACATCCATTCCGATTTCCATTCTGGTGGCACTGATTTCCATGAGTGCCATGGGATTTTCCTTAAATGTAATTACTCTCAGCAGCTTGGTACTTGGAGTAGGTATGATGGTTGACAACTCGATTGTTGTACTGGAGAGCTGCTTCCGATCCACCAAAGGGGTTGGATTCAGAGAATATACCGATGCGGCATTAAAGGGAAGCGGGACAGTGCTTCAGTCAATTATCGGCGGAACGCTGACTACCTGCGTCGTATTTTTGCCTCTGGCGTTTTTGGCAGGTATGTCAGGACAGATGTTTAAACCTCTTGGCTTCACCATCGTCTTCTGTATGCTGGCGTCCCTGATTTCGGCTATGACTATAGTACCCCTCTGCTACACCATGTATCGGCCAAAGGAGAGGGAGCATGCGCCTTTGTCCGGTATGATTACAGGCCTTCAAAATGGATACAGAAATATTATGAAGGTACTTCTGCCAAAGAAAAAGACGGTTATTTTTGTCTCAGTCCTTCTGCTTGCGGCATCCATTGCCATGGCTACTCAGCTTGGAATGGAGTTGATTTCTTCGGCCGATGAAGGTACAATTAGTGTATCGGTGGAGACGAAACCCGGCCTTAAGATAGAAGAGATTGATGAGATTCTTAAGAAGGTGGAGGCAGTGGTGACTGCAGACGAGAACGTGGATTCTTATATGCTTTCCTATGGTTCTACAGGCTTAAACATGGGAGGCTCCGGAGCTACATTATCTGCTTACCTGTCAGATGACTGTAAACTGGCTACGGAAGAGGTTATTCGGATGTGGAAACCCTTGATGGCTCAGATTCCGGATTGTGATATCACCATGGAATCCAGCAGTATGATGGGATCTATGATGATGACTACGGATGGTTTCGGAGTGATTTTAGAGAGTACTCAGTATGAGAGCCTGAAAGAAGCGTCGGACAGTATTGTGCAGCAGCTTACGAACAGAGGAGAGGTAACCAGGGTTCACTCTACCCTGGAGAATGCAGCACCTGTAATTAAAATTGAGATTGATCCGATTCAGGCCACTGCCGAAGGGCTCTCTCCGGTTCAGACAGCGGGTCTGATAAACACTATGCTGGGCGGAGCGGAGGCCACGACCCTGGAGGTAAACGGCAATGAGATCAAAGTTATGGTGGAATATCCGGAGGGAGAATATGAAACTCTGGATCAGGTAAAAGGAATCGTGATTCCAACGGCCACAGGGGCTTCTGTAGCATTGTCCGATATTGCAGAAGTGGTATTTCAGGACAGTCCTTTAAGTATTACCAGATCGGATAAACAGTATCAGGTGACTATCTCAGGCGATTATACAGATTTGGTAAATACAGGTGACCGAAAAGATGTGGAGCGGGTGAAAAACCTTCTCATGGAGGAAGTGGTGAATCCGTCTATGACAATGGATATCAGTATTGCTCAGAGTGCTGTGGATGAGAGCATGATAGAAGAGCTGGGAGCCTTGTTACAGGCAGTTCTGATAGCAACATTTTTGGTATTTGTGGTCATGGCAGCACAGTTTGAGTCACCTAAGTTTTCACTGATGGTTATGACAACCATTCCGTTTTCACTGATTGGTTCCTTTGGGCTTTTATTTCTGACAGATGTGACTATCAGTATGCCGTCTATGCTTGGATTTTTGATGCTGGTAGGAACGGTTGTAAATAACGGTATTTTATATGTGGATACGGTGAATCAGTACCGCCAGGAGATGGATATGAATACTGCTTTAACCGAAGCCGGCGCGACCCGCCTCCGCCCGATTATGATGACGACCTTGACGACCATCGTGGCAATGATTCCTATGTGTATGGGTTACGGTGATGCGGGAGAGATGATGCAGGGCCTGGCGCTGGTAGATGTAGGAGGAATGGTTGCCTCTACGATTTTGGCACTGTTGATGTTGCCGGCTTACTATTCTGTTATGAGTTATAAAAAGAAGGAGAAGCTGATTGTAGATTAAGTTCATATATGAGGAGAGAGGAATATGAAGAAAAGAAGGAAAGCAGGAATTTTGTCACTTTGCGTAGGCACAGCATTAAGCCTTCAGGCACCTTTGATAAGTTTCGCAGCCAGTCCGGAGTTTGCCCGTACGGCTGAAGAATGGGAGCGGCTTCGGGATAATGTACTGGAATATAATGAGATCCCTGATCTGATTAACGAATATAATGTAACAACCCAGAACAATCAGTACACTGCCAGTCAGAGGGAGCAGGATGTAACGCTGAATGATCTGATTGGTGAACAACTGGGGGCCGTGCAGCAGATGTACCAGGCAGCATCAAATGCTGCAACAGAGTATGAGAGAATCAGCAGCGAACTTAGTGCCAGAATGGCAGAACGCCGGGTTCTGCCACAATATGAAACCATGCAGGATTCGGATTCTGCTAAATGGGAAGATGCCAGGACAGAAAAACATCTGGTGCAAGAGGCCCAGAATACGATGAATTCCTACTTTCAATTGAAGCAGCAGCTGATAGCAGCGGAAAAAGAAAAAGAACTTTTAGAAGCCCAGCTTGCATCTACCCAGACCCGTGTGTCATTAAACATGGCCACCCAGGCAGACCTTCTGTCTGCCCAGCAGAACTTACAGAATGGAGAGACTCAGATTCTTTCACTGGAAAGCCAGATAGAATCTGCCAGACAGAAACTGATTATTATGACCGGATGGAAGCAAGGCGAAAATCCTGAGATTCGGGAGATACCGGAGCTTAACTTTAACAGAATAGCTGTCATGGACCTGGCAAGAGATACCCAAACCGCCCTGGCCAATGATTATCAGTTAAAACTGGATAAAAACAAGGCAGAACATGTTCCCAATCAGGACTATCGGAAAGCCTATCAGGTAACTGTTGACACAGACAAAGAGCAGATTGCGGCGGATTTGGATAAGGCTTATCAGGCGGTACAGCAGGCCAGGACAGCCTACGATGAGGCCATACTGAACCTGGATGTAGCCACAAGAAATATGGCCACTGCCTCCAACCAATACAACCTGGGAAGCATCAGCCTCCTGGAGTACCGCCAGGCAGACAATGCTCTGGTAACTGCCCAGACCGGCCTGGAGATAAAAAAACTGGCATTGCTGCAGGCAGTGGAAACCTATGAATGGATCGTCAAAGGAGTGAGATAAATGAAAGCAGGAAGAAAGATAGCCGCCATAGTCTTAACCAGTATAATTTCTATGTCAGCAGCATATCCTTCCTTTGCTGTGGAGAAACCTGATGACATGGATGACACCACATGGGCCAGACTGCAGGACGGAAAAATAGAGTATGATGAGATTGAGAATCTGGTCATCTATTTCAATCCCAATTACCGCCAGGCCGTGGAGTACATAGATGCCAGCACCGACCTGGAACAAATGGAACGCTCCGCCAGCGACCTGAAAGCCGAGATAAAGAACTTAGAAAAAGAGGCCAAGTTTGCCGAAGAGGAAGGCGACGTATTCACATCCATGTACAATACCGCCATTGTCAATACTCTTGAGAAACAAGTGCTAAAACAATATAATTCATATATAAAAGTAGCTAATTATCAAAAAAGAGAAGCGCTTAAATCGGCCAGAAAGGGGCTGGTCCCTGCAATACAACAGTTGATGATCGGCTATCATATGGCTTTCGCTTCCCAGGAACTGACAAACACAGCCGTGGAACTGGCAGAGGCTGCATACCAGTCAACCATATCCCAGAGAAATCTGGGAATGGCTACCGACACGCAAGTCCAGAATGCCGAAAAATCTTTGGTAGCAGCCAGAGAACAGCAGCAATCTGTGAACAACACGTTGACAAATCTCCACCAGAACTTAAGCATTATGACTGGAGGCGCTTATGATACCTCCGTAGAAATCGGTCCGATTCCCGCTCCGGATCTGGGACGGATTGATACGATGAATCCTGATACAGATATAAAACGGGCAATTGCCAACAATGAGGAGATTAAGACTCTGCGTCAAGACTCCGAAGCCAGTCAGGGGCTGTACGAGAAAAAAGTCAGGTCCCTTGAGGAAACAAAGGGAAAGATAAAAACAGAACTGGAATCTCTATATCAAAAAGTCCTGGAAAGCAAGACTTCCTATGAGGCCGCTCAGACAGCCCTGGAAGGCGCCGCCATCACCATGAATGGAAACGATCTGAAATATCAGATGGGGATGCTGGGACGTTTGGAATACTTGCAGACCAAGATCGCATACTTACAGCAGAAGATGACCTATGACATGGCAGTGCTGAGTCTAAAGCAGGCCATAGAAAACTATGATTGGGCATTAAATGGTGTCATGACTTTAGACTAATTTAGCCTCCTGTGGCTCCTGCTAAATTCTCCAGACTTTGGGTTTGTTTTTATTAGGATATGGCCGCCAACAGCTCAGGAAGAGAGCAAACCAGAGACGCTCTCTTCCTGAGCGTAACTTCCGCATAAAACCCCCTAAGTCTCACCTCTCCCTAATGCCCCCAAAAAATCCCCAGCCAATTCCGGAATCAAAAACCGAACCTTCAACTTCCCTCCTCTTCCATCTACAAGCATCTCATAATCCTCATCCCCCAGCAATTCCCTTAACAACTCCTTAGACTCCTCCGGCAACGCCGCATGCTTTGTATCCACAAAGCACAGCCTGGGATACAACACACACCACCAATTTCTCCCTCGTCCATCTCCCAGCCGTACCTCCACCGCATCATAAACCCCTGTCGGCAGAACAATATCCCCATAAGCCTTAGCCGGAAAATAACTCTGTGCCAATCGAATCTCCGCCCCATAATCATATCCCAGCCCTTCCATATAAGTTTCAGCAGCATTTTCCAACTCCTCATGATGTTCCGCAATATACTCACAAAAGGCCTCCTTACTGTCTGCCTCAGTTTTCCACAATTTCTCCAGAAGAAACGTCTTAACCTGTATTTTCAATTCCTGGTCCTCCCTTGTATTGCTGTTAGCCAGCACATGAAACCGAAGAATATCCGGAGAAATCCTTCCGGCCATGTTCTCATCCTTCTGTCTAAGCCATATCATAGAACATAGAAATGCAAGAAGGAAACAGGTAATGGACAGAGTAAGCTGCTTTTGATATTTCATGTTCCAACCCCCTTTTTTTCGATTTCTAATTGTAATTGTAACCAGGTATGGTATAATTAAACACGCACATGTGAAAAACAGATACATTTCTTTTTAATGAGCGTTCTCGGAAACTCTCCAGTACTTCTGACAAAAATCATCTCACAAATCTGGGTACAAAGAGTTTTCGAGATCGCTCTAAATATAAGGAGAGGACTATGAAACAGACAATAGCAGTACTTTTCGGAGGTCAGTCGTCGGAGCATATCGTGTCCTGTATGTCGGCGGTTAATATTATTGAACAGATAGACAAAGAGAAATATCAGCTTCTGTTAATCGGAATTACAAAAGAGGGACACTGGCTTTTGGTTCCATCCATTGACGAAGTTCGTTCCGGTTCTTGGGAAAACGGACAGACAGAAGCCATCCTGTCTCCTGACGCTACGAAACAATGTGTAATCATAAACCAGAATAATCGGCAGGAAGAAATAAAAGTAGACATTGTGTTCCCGGTTCTTCACGGGCTTTACGGAGAGGACGGTACGGTTCAGGGACTTTTGGAACTGGCGAAGATTCCTTATGTAGGATGCGGCGTGTTATCCTCTGCAGTTGCTATGGATAAACTGAGCACAAAGATCATCGTTGATGCCATGGGAATCCGCCAGGCCGATTACGTACCGATTATGCGTCCGGAGTTAAACGAGATGCCTCTTGCGGTAAAGAAGATAGAAGAGAAGCTTTCTTACCCTGTGTTTGTAAAACCTTCCAATGCAGGCTCCTCTGTGGGAGTAAACAGGGCGAAAGACCAGGAAGAACTGAAAAATGCTCTGCTGGAAGCAGCCAAACATGACAAAAGAATTTTAGTGGAAGCCGCTGTCTTTGGGCATGAGGTAGAATGCGCTGTCTTTGGAGGAGGAAAAGAGGAGGTCATTGCTTCCGGAGTGGGAGAGATTCTGGCAGCGGCAGACTTCTATGATTTTGAGTCCAAATATTATAATGAAGAATCTAAAACTGTAGTAGAGCCCAAACTTCCCGGGAATGCGGCAGAAGAAATCCGTCAAAACGCCGTAGCTATTTTTAAAGCCATAGACGGGTATGGCCTTTCAAGAGTGGATTTCTTTGTAACAGAAGAAGGCCAGGTTGTATTTAATGAAATCAACACTATGCCAGGCTTTACGGCTATCAGTATGTATCCCATGCTGTGGGAGGCCAGGGGGATCAGCAAGAAACAGCTGGTGGAAAAACTGATTTCTCATGGGAGTGTACGCTATGATGGATAGAAATGCACCTGTGGGAGTATTTGATTCCGGAATCGGAGGGCTGACTGTTGCCAGAGAGATTATACGGCAGATGCCGGAAGAACGAATCGTCTATTTTGGCGATACGGCCCGTCTGCCTTACGGCAGCAAGTCTCAGGATACCATTGTTCGCTATTCCAGACAGATTATCCGTTTTCTGATGACAAAAGAGGTAAAGGCCATTGTTATTGCTTGTAATACTGCCAGTGCATATGCATTGGATGTGGTGGAAAAGGAGTATGATATTCCTGTCTTAGGCGTGATTAATGCCGGGGCCCACACAGCAGTCCAGGCTACCCGTAACGGGAAGATCGGCGTCATTGGGACGGAGGGGACCATCGGCAGCGGCATTTATACAAAAGTGATGAAGCAGATGCGGCCGGATATCGAGGTAACCGGAAAATCCTGCCCATTATTTGTGCCGCTGGTGGAAGAGGGCCTTCTTCACGATTCTGTCACAGACGAGATTGCGTCCCGGTATCTCAGCACTTTGAAAGGCCGTTTTATAGATACCCTGGTTTTGGGGTGTACTCATTATCCGTTGATTCGCTCCACCTTGGGGCGTCTGATGGGAAATGATGTAACTCTGGTGAATCCGGCTTATGAGACAGCCATTGAACTTAAGACATTGCTGGAAAAGAGACAGATGACCTGCCTGACAGACAGGGAAGGCCAGGAAAAATACCAGTTTTATGTCAGCGACCTTGCGGAAAAGTTTACTGCGTTTGCAACCTCCATACTGCCTGTTGAGGCAAAAGAAACGAGAAAAATTAATATTGAGGAGTACTGATTATGACTCGTGATGTACTGATTCGCATCGGCGGCGCCAGAGATTCCGGCAGCGACCAGGAAGAAGTCGAGATGATAACCACCGGAGATTATTTCTTAAAAGACGGGAAACACTATATTATATATGAAGAGATTGAAGAGGACAGTAAACAGATAACAAAAAATACCATTAAGGTTGCTCCGGATACTCTGGATATCATTAAAAGGGGAAATACCAACACTCATATGATATTTCAGAAAAATAAAAAGAACATATCCTGTTATATGACCCCCTTTGGAGAGTTGGTGGTGGGTATCCACACTCATGAGGTCCATGTGGAAGAGGAGAAAGATGCGTTGAAAGTGGATATCCGGTATGCCCTTGATATTAATTATGAACATGTTTCCAACTGCAACATTACGGTGCAGGTAAAATCGAGAAATATGGAATGAAAATGCAGAAATTTTGATATTTGAAAATAATGCCGCAGAAGCAACCTTGATAGAAAGTTGACTCTGCGGCATTGTTCCGGCTGGAAATTACTTTTCTTTTTTAAATCTTTGGAAAAATCCTTTTTTCTTAGGAGGAGCGGCAACGGCACCGCCTCTGACGCTTTTGATTTGTGTGATGTAAATCCCACTGACAACTACCTTCGCCTCCGTTTTAACCGGAAGAGATTGAAAAACTTTCTCATCTGCAAGAAGTGTCATGACCTTTGGACCTACCTTGGCCTTTACTACCGGAACCTTGGCCCAGCGCATATACTTGGGTGTCTGTTCAAGTACCATCTTGGGAAGATTGGAATCCTGAATCTTCATCTTCTTTTTATCAATAACCAGCATGGATACGGTCTGTGCGGCGGCCTCCAGCAGTGCCTGCTGTTCTACCTGGCGCTTTTCCAGCTTTCTTCCCAGAAAGTACAGAACGGCCAGAACAGCCACAACAATGATGAGAATAACAAGTAATACATTTAAAAACGTGCTCATGGGGAATACCTCCAAATGTGTACTTAAGCACTCCAGGGCGCCAAGACTCTCCGAGAGTACTCTGCTTAGGCAAGGCCTACTTAAAAAAAGTATACCATTTTCCGTCAAAAAAGGCAAGAAAAAAATGCTTGACATGTTGAATTCATTGTGTTAATATGGAATGTACACTATCATGGCAACGTGTATATATAGGGTTTGTATGCCCAAAAATCAGTTAAAAATGAATAGAAAACAGGGGTGAAACGTCAATGGAGAAAAGCAGAATGCGTCCTGTGAAGGCAGGGAAAAGCGTAAGAATGAGCTACTCAAGGCAAAAAGAAGTACTTGAGATGCCAAACCTGATTGAGATTCAAAAGACCTCGTATCAGTGGTTTCTTGATGAAGGCTTAAAAGAAGTTTTCGAAGACATCTCTCCCATTGCTGACTTTGCGGGGCACTTGAGTTTGGAATTCGTTGATTTTACATTATGTAAAGATGACATTAAGTATACCATAGAAGAATGCAAGGAGCGGGACGCCACCTATGCGGCTCCCTTGCAGGTGAAGGTAAGACTGTGTAATAAAGATAAGGATGAAATCAAGGAACACAAAATCTTCATGGGTGATCTTCCGCTTATGACAGATACCGGCTCTTTTGTCATTAACGGCGCAGAACGTGTCATTGTCAGCCAGCTAGTACGTTCCCCTGGTATTTACTATGGTATTGGACATGACAAGATTGGTAAGGAGTTGTACACCTGTACCGTGATTCCCAACCGTGGGGCTTGGCTGGAGTATGAGACTGATTCCAATGACATTTTTTACGTACGTGTAGACAGAACCAGGAAGGTGCCGGTTACAGTATTGGTTCGTGCGCTCGGATATGGTACCAATGCCGAGATTATAGATTTGTTTGGTGAGGAACCAAAACTATTGGCCAGCTTCGGTAAGGATGTTTCCGACAATTACCAGGATGGCCTGTTAGAGTTATACAAAAAGATCCGTCCAGGCGAGCCGCTGTCCGTTGACAGTGCGGAGAGCCTGTTAAACAGCATGTTCTTTGATCCTAGAAGGTACGACCTGGCTAAGGTGGGACGATATAAATTCAATAAAAAACTGCTGTTTAAGAACCGTATCGCCGGACACATCCTGGCTGCGGATGTAGTGGATGAAGATACCGGAGAGATTTTGGCTAAGGCAGGAACTTCTGTGGACAAGGAACTGGCGGATACCATCCAGAATGCAGGGATTTCCCATGTGTGGATTCAGGGCATTGAGAGGAATCAAAAGGTACTGTCCAACATGATGGTAAATCTGTCCTCCTATGTGTCTTTTGACCCGACGGAAGCCGGTGTTACGGAGTTAGTATACTATCCTGTGCTTAAGTCTATCCTGGCAGAATATGGACAGGATCAGGAAGAATTGAAGCGTGTGATCCGCAGGAACTTAAGTGAATTGATACCAAAGCACATCACAAAGGAAGATATTATTGCTTCCATTAACTATAATATGCATTTGGAGGAGCAGATTGGCACTGCGGATGATATTGATCATCTGGGCAACAGAAGAATTCGTGCCGTAGGCGAGCTTCTGCAGAATCAGTATCGTATCGGTCTGTCCCGTATGGAGCGTGTGGTGAGAGAACGTATGACTACACAGGACATGGACGATATCACCCCACAGTCTCTGATTAACATCAAGCCGGTGACGGCGGCGGTGAAAGAATTCTTCGGAAGTTCTCAGCTGTCACAGTTTATGGATCAGAATAACCCATTGGCAGAGTTGACGCACAAACGGCGTCTGTCAGCGTTGGGACCAGGCGGTCTGTCCAGAGACCGTGCCGGATTTGAGGTCCGGGATGTGCATTATACTCACTATGGACGTATGTGCCCTATTGAGACTCCTGAAGGTCCCAACATCGGTCTGATTAACTCTCTGGCTACCTATGCCAGGGTAAATATTTATGGATTTGTGGAAGCACCCTATCGCGTGGTAGATAAGACAGACCGTCTGAATCCGGTAGTTACGGACCAGGTAGTGTATCTGACTGCAGACGAGGAGGATAATTTCATCGTTGCACAGGCCAATGAGCCTTTGGATGAGGAAGGCCATTTTATTCATAACAATGTATCCGGAAGATACAGAGATGAGACTTCTTCTTTCCAGAAGAAGAATATTGATCTGATGGACGTTTCTCCGAAGATGGTATTCTCTGTCGCTACTTCCATGATTCCGTTTTTGGAGAACGATGATGCCAACCGGGCTCTGATGGGGTCAAACATGCAGCGTCAGGCAGTTCCGCTTCTGACTACGGATGCTCCTGTGGTGGGAACCGGTATTGAGGGCAAGGCAGCCGTAGACTCTGGCGTCTGTGTTGTGGCAAGGAATGCAGGGGTGGTAGAGCGTTCCGCATCCAATGAGATTGTTGTCCGCAGAGATGCTGACGGAAACAGAGATGTTTACCATTTGACGAAATTTAAGAGAAGCAACCAGTCCAACTGCTACAACCAGAAGCCGATTGTATTCAAAGGCGACCATGTGGAGAAGGGAGAAGTTATCGCGGACGGACCTTCCACCCAGAACGGAGAGATTGCTCTGGGGAAGAATCCTCTCATTGGATTCATGACCTGGGAAGGATACAATTATGAGGATGCTGTTCTTTTAAGCGAAAGACTGGTGCAGGAGGATGTATACACCTCCGTGCACATTGAGGAATATGAGGCAGAGGCCAGAGATACAAAGCTGGGACCGGAAGAGATTACCCGCGATGTTCCGGGCGTAGGCGAAGACGCGCTGAAGGATCTGGACGAGAGAGGAATCATCCGTATCGGAGCCGAGGTTCGTGCCGGAGATATTCTGGTAGGTAAGGTGACTCCAAAGGGAGAGACGGAGCTGACTGCCGAGGAACGCCTTCTTCGTGCAATTTTTGGTGAGAAAGCCAGAGAGGTTCGTGACACCTCCCTGAAGGTGCCTCACGGTGCGTATGGTATTGTGGTAGATGCCAAGGTATTTACCAGGGAGAATGGCGATGAGCTTTCACCAGGCGTAAATCAGACGGTCCGTATTTACATTGCCCAGAAGAGAAAGATTTCTGTAGGTGACAAGATGGCCGGACGTCATGGGAATAAGGGTGTTGTTTCCCGTGTTCTTCCTGTGGAAGATATGCCGTTTTTGCCTAACGGACGTGCTCTGGATATTGTATTGAATCCTTTGGGCGTGCCGTCCCGTATGAATATCGGACAGGTGCTGGAGATTCATTTAAGCCTTGCTGCCAAGGCGCTGGGCTTTAATATTGCCACACCGATTTTTGACGGCGCCAACGAGAATGACATTATGGACACTCTCGATCTGGCTAATGATTATGTGAATTCTTCCTGGGAAGAATTTGAGGAAAAATATAAAGATACCCTGAATCCGGATGTGATGGATTACCTGGGCTCTCATTTGGAACACAGAGAGTTGTGGAAGGGCGTACCTATCAGCAGAGACGGAAAGGTTCGACTTCGCGACGGACGTACGGGAGAGTATTTCGACAGTCCGGTTACCATCGGGCACATGCACTATCTGAAGCTTCATCATTTGGTTGACGATAAGATTCATGCCCGTTCCACGGGCCCATATGCGCTGGTTACTCAGCAGCCGTTGGGCGGAAAAGCACAGTTCGGCGGACAGCGTTTCGGGGAGATGGAGGTTTGGGCCCTGGAGGCGTACGGCGCTTCCTACACCTTACAGGAAATATTGACAGTTAAGAGTGATGACGTTGTGGGCCGTGTGAAGACGTATGAGGCCATTATCAAGGGAGAGAATATACCGGAATCCGGCGTTCCGGAATCCTTCAAGGTCCTTTTAAAGGAACTTCAGTCTCTGGGGCTGGATGTCCGTGTATTGAAGGATGACGGCACGGAAGTGGAGATGACAGAGAATATTGATTACAGTGATATTGATCTGCGCTCCATTATTGAGGGTGATCGTTCTTATGGAAATCAGGGCGATTCTCTCAGCAGCCAGGGCTATCAGTACCAGGAATTTAAGGATGGGGAACTGGTGGACGTGGATGAGCCGGAGGAAGAGGATGTGACAGATGACATAGATATAGATGATGAGGTAGACGACAGCGAAATCGAAGAGGATTCATTTGATGATTTTGATGTTTCTGATGATAATGAATAGGAGGGAGTTCACTCATGCCGGAGACGAAAGAAACTTATCAACCATTGACGTTTGATGCAATCAAGATCGGTTTGGCTTCTCCTGAGAAAATTCTGGAATGGTCCCATGGCGAGGTGAAAAAGCCGGAAACCATCAATTACAGAACCTTAAAGCCGGAGCGGGACGGCTTGTACTGTGAGAGAATCTTCGGACCCAGCAAAGACTGGGAGTGCCATTGTGGAAAGTATAAAAAAATTCGATATAAAGGCGTGATTTGCGACCGTTGTGGTGTTGAGGTGACAAAGTCCAGTGTGCGTAGAGAGCGTACCGGCCATATTGCGCTGGCAGCCCCTGTTTCTCATATCTGGTATTTTAAGGGGATTCCCAGCCGTATGGGACTGATATTGGATATTTCGCCGAGAGTTCTGGAAAAGGTGTTATATTTTGCTTCTTATATTGTTCTGGATCCAAAGGATACGGGGCTGCAGTATAAGCAGGTTCTGTCTGAGAAGGAATACAGAGAGGAACTGGAAAAATACGGGTCCGGCAATTTCCGTGTGGGAATGGGGGCCGAGGCCATTCAGGAACTGTTAAAGGCCATTGATCTGGAGAAGGATTCCGAAGAACTGCGGAAAGCCATGAAGGACGCCAGCGGTCAGAAGCGTGCCAGAATCATCAAGAGACTGGAAGTTGTGGACGCGTTCCGCAGCTCCGGAAACCGGCCGGAGTGGATGATTATGACTGTCATTCCGGTGATTCCGCCGGATATCCGTCCTATGGTTCAGCTGGATGGAGGACGTTTTGCAACTTCTGACTTAAATGATCTGTACCGCAGAATCATCAACAGGAATAACCGTCTTGCCAGACTTTTGGAGCTGGGTGCACCGGATATTATTGTTCGCAACGAGAAACGTATGCTTCAGGAAGCGGTAGATGCATTGATCGATAACGGAAGAAGAGGCAGACCTGTTACCGGACCGGGCAACCGGGCGCTGAAATCCCTTTCCGATATGCTGAAAGGAAAGCAGGGACGTTTCCGCCAGAACCTGCTTGGAAAGCGTGTGGACTATTCGGGACGTTCCGTTATTGTGGTAGGGCCGGAACTTAAGATTTATCAGTGCGGCCTGCCAAAAGAGATGGCCATTGAGTTATTTAAGCCATTTGTTATGAAAGAGTTGGTCTCCAACGGAACCGCTCATAATATAAAGAATGCGAAAAAGATGGTAGAGCGTCTGCAGCCGGAGGTATGGGACGTTCTGGAGGAAGTGATCAAAGAGCATCCGGTTATGTTAAACCGTGCTCCTACCCTGCACCGTCTGGGTATTCAGGCATTTGAGCCGATTCTGGTAGAAGGTAAAGCCATTAAACTGCATCCTCTGGTATGTACTGCATTCAACGCTGACTTTGACGGAGACCAGATGGCAGTACATCTGCCGCTGTCTGTGGAGGCACAGGCAGAGTGCCGGTTCCTGCTTTTGTCGCCCAACAACTTGCTGAAACCGTCAGACGGAGGGCCTGTGGCAGTTCCGTCGCAGGATATGGTTCTTGGAATCTATTATCTGACTCAGGAGAGACCGGGAGCCAAAGGGGAAGGCATGTTCTTTAAGAGTCCCAACGAGGCGATTCTGGCATATGAGAATAAAGCAGTTACTCTGCATTCCAGAGTAAAGGTAAGGGTGCAGAAGACCATGCCGGATGGCACTGTGAAGACCGGAATCATAGAGTCTACCGTAGGCCGTTTTATTTTCAATGAGATTATTCCTCAGGATCTGGGCTTTGTGGACAGAAGAATTCCGGAGAATGAATTAAAGCTGGAAGTAGATTTCCATGTAGGAAAGAAGCAGTGCAAGCAGATTCTGGAGAAGGTTATCAATGTTCATGGAGCCAGCCAGACGGCAGAGACTTTGGATGACATTAAAGCCATTGGATACAAATATTCCACCAGGGCGGCTATGACCGTATCTATTTCCGATATGACCGTGCCGCCCAGCAAGCCTAAACTCATTGCTGATGCCCAGGAGACTGTGGATCGGATTGCCAAAAACTTCCGCCGCGGTTTGATTACGGAGGAAGAGCGATACAAAGAGGTTATCGAGACATGGAAGAACACGGACGATCAGCTGACACATGATTTGCTGACCGGTCTTGATAAGTATAATAATATTTTTATGATGGCAGACTCCGGAGCCCGTGGTTCTGATAAACAGATTAAACAGCTGGCAGGTATGCGTGGACTGATGGCAGATACCACCGGCCATACCATTGAACTTCCTATAAAATCCAATTTCCGTGAGGGATTGGATGTACTGGAGTATTTTATTTCCGCTCACGGTGCGAGAAAAGGATTGTCCGACACGGCTCTTCGTACTGCTGACTCCGGTTACCTGACCAGACGTCTGGTAGACGTTTCCCAGGATTTGATTATTCGGGAAGTGGACTGCTGTGAAGGGAAGGAATTCCCTTATATGGAGATAAAGGCTTTTGCCGACGGACAGGAAACCATCGAGAGCCTGGAGGAAAGACTGACAGGAAGATATATTGCGGAAACCATTGTTGACCCTGATACAGGGGAAGTTGTGGTGAAAGCAAACCATATGTGTACCCCGAGACGTGCGGCGGATGTGATGAAGGTATTGAAGAAGAGCGGGAAGGATTCTGTCAAGATTCGTACGGTTCTGACCTGTAAATCTCATATCGGTGTCTGCGCAAAATGCTATGGCGCCAACATGGCAACAGGCCAGCCGGTTCAGGTAGGCGAGGCCGTGGGAATTATTGCGGCGCAGTCTATCGGCGAGCCAGGTACCCAGTTGACCATGCGTACCTTCCATACCGGCGGTGTGGCCGGTGGAGACATCACACAAGGTCTTCCCCGTGTGGAGGAGCTTTTTGAGGCCAGAAAGCCGAAAGGTCTTGCTATCATTACGGAGTTTGGCGGCGTGGTAGCCATTAAGGATACCAAGAAGAAACGTGAGGTTGTAGTTACCAACAATGAGACAGGGAATTCCAAGACGTATCTGATTCCTTACGGTTCCCGTATCAAAGTAACTGACGGACAGGAGATTGAGGCCGGCGACGAGCTGACAGAGGGAAGCATCAACCCTCACGACATTTTGAAGATCAAAGGTGTCCGTGCGGTTCAGGATTATATGATTCGCGAGGTTCAGCGTGTATACCGTCTGCAGGGTGTGGAGATTAATGACAAGCATGTAGAAGTAATTGTCCGTCAGATGCTTAAGAAGATTAAGGTCGAGGAAAGTGGCGACAGCGATGTATTGCCGGGTATCTCCATGAATGTTCTGGAGTTCAATGACATGAATGAGAAGCTGATTGCAGAAGGAAAGCAGCCGGCAGAAGGCAAACAGGTTATGCTTGGTATCACCAAGGCGTCTTTGGCTACAGATTCCTTCCTGTCCGCGGCATCCTTCCAGGAGACCACCAAGGTTCTGACGGAAGCAGCCATTAACGGCAAGGTAGACCATCTGATTGGCCTAAAGGAGAACGTTCTTATTGGTAAGCTGATTCCGGCCGGTACAGGTATGAAACGGTACCGTTCCGTGAAGCTGAATACGGACGTAAGTATGGAAGATGAGATCGAGTTGTCGGATGACGATGAACTGATGCTGTCGGATGATGATGAACTGATGGAAGAGGCAGAGGAAGTTCTGGATCTGGATGACGGAACAGAAGAAATCTAAAATAGGGCGCCCTTAAGAGAAGATGATTCTTAAGGGCGCTTTGGCGTGTAAGGAGTGAAAAAATATGGCTGGCTTGGGAACAGTGATCAATGTAGCAGCAATTGTGGCCGGAGGGCTAGGAGGGCTGCTGTTTGGGAAACGAATGGAAAAACGGTATCAGGACACGCTGATGAGTGCCAATGGAATCTGCGTACTGTTTTTGGGAATTGCCGGTTGCTTAAAGGAAATGTATACCATTGTCCAGGGAAAGGTGGAAAGCGGCGGGACGATGATGATGATTGCCTCTTTTTCCATCGGAGCTTTGGCAGGAGAGTGGCTGAATCTGGAACTTCACATGGAACAGTTTGGGGAGTGGCTGAAGAAAAAGACAAAAAGTGACGGGGATGCCTCCTTTGTAGATGGATTTGTGACGGCTTCCATGGGGAAAGGATGCCTGTTTTCGGCTATACCTGTGGGGCTGTTTCAGGGGGGGATTACGGTTCTGGCCAGGCTGATAGAGCCGATTATGACAGAGCAGGCGTTGTCCAATCTGTCCCTTACCGGTTCCATGCTAATTTTTTGTGTAGGGGTAAATCTGATCTGGGGAAAGAAGATAAAGGTTGCCAATCTGCTTCCGACCATTGTGGTGGCGGTGGGATGGGCCTCTCTTACTTAGACTTTTAGTTGACAGTTTCGTTAAAAAAGGATATAACATTAATGGGTATATATGTCGAAAAGAAGAACGCAGCAGGGAGGAGATGAAAGCTGCTGCTGGAAAGCCGGGAGGATGAATCCATGCAGACCAATATATTGGAATATTTGGAAAAAACAGTGGTCCGTGTGCCGGATAAGGTTGCTTATGCTGATGATAAGACAGCGATTCCATTTGGGGATGTTTATCATAACAGCCGGTCTATCGGAAGCTTTCTCCATGCCAGGGGAATCTACAGGGAACCAGTAATTGTCTTTATGAAGAAAACTCCTATGGCGGTTGTGGCGTTCTTTGGAGTGGTTTACGGCAGGGATTTTTATGTTCCTCTGGATGATGAGATGCCAAAGTATCGTCTGGAACTGATTATGAAGAACCTGAACGCCAGGGCTGTCATCTGCGATGATAAGACGAAGAAAATCATGGAGCAGCTGGAATTTCAGGGAGATATTTTTCTGTATCAGGATATGATAGAGTACCAGGAGGATGAGAATGCCCTTCGAAAGATCAGGGAAGCGGCTCTGGATATAGATCCTGTTTATGTGGTATTTACCTCGGGATCCACAGGAGTTCCAAAAGGTGTTGTGGCATGCCACCGCTCTGTTTTGGATTATGTGGAAAATCTTTCTCAGGTTCTCCATTTTAATCAGGATACAATATTTGCGAATCAAAGTCCATTTTATTTTGATGCCTGCTTAAAGGAACTGTATCCTACGATGATGTTCGGTGCCACTACCTATATTGTGCCGAAGTCATTGTTTATGTTTCCGGTACGGCTGGTAGAATTTTTAAATAAGTATCAGGTAAATACGATTTGCTGGGTTGTGTCGGCTTTGACGATGATTTCTTCTTTTGGAACCTTTGATACGGTGAAGCCGGAGTATCTGCATACCATTGCATTTGGAAGCGAGGTATTTCCGATTCGACAGTATCACATTTGGAAGGAAGCGGTTCCGAAGGCGCAGTTTTTTAATCTCTACGGGCCTACGGAGGCTACGGGAATGTCCTGCTACTTCAAAGTGGACAGGGAGTTTGCTCCGGATGATGTGATGCCTGTTGGGCGGCCCTTTAAGAACACGGAGATTCTGCTTCTGGACGAGGAAGGCCGCCAGGCAAAAGAGTGCGGAGAGATCCTGATTCGCGGTACGGCGGTGACATTTGGATATTATAATAATAAGGAAAAGACAGATGAGGCATTTATTCAGAACCCGTTAAATCCATACTATACGGATATTGTATACAGGACAGGGGATATTGGAAAATATAATGAGCGCGGCGAGCTGGTATTCGTCTCACGGAAGGATTACCAGATTAAACATATGGGACACAGAATCGAACTGGGGGAGATCGAGGTTCATGCCAATATGATTGAGGAAGTGAAAATGTCGGCCTGCATCTATGATAGGGAGAACTCAAAGATTGTTCTGTTCTATATAGGAGATACCACTGCTGCTGATATTATGGGCCGGCTGAAGGACAAGCTGCCCAGATATATGCTGCCGAACCGGATCGAATCCATTGACCGGATGCCTTTTACGGCTAATGGAAAAATAAACCGGATGGCATTAAAGGAAATGATAAAGGAGAACGAATGATGGACGAGATTTTAACGATCTTACAGGATTTACACCCGGATGTGGATTTTGAAAGCTGTGATACTCTGATCGATGACGGGATTCTGGATTCATTTGACATTGTAACAATTATTGCGGAAATCAATGATGAATTTGATGTAAAAATAGGGGCGGAACAGATTGTTCCGGAGAATTTTAATTCTGCGGAGGCTCTCTGGGACTTGGTGCGTCGGTTAGAAGATGACGAGTGAGATCGATAAAAATGTAGTGAGGGAGCCATGCTATTTACATCATATGAGTTTATTGCCTTTCTGATACTTTTGTTTCTTTTGTATTATGCCCTGCCTTCCAGGTATCAGTGGAAGCTGCTTTTAGCCGCCAGCTATGTATTTTATTTTGTGTCAGGCTGGAAGAACTGTCTGTTTATCCTTTTGACTACAATCAGTACCTATATTCTGGCAAAGAAGATTGACGGACTTCACAGGGAACAGGCAGCTTACATAAAGGAGCATAAGAAGGAATTAAGCAAAGAGGAAAGGAAACACTACAAGGAGAAGATAAAATCCCGTCAGTGGCGTCTTCTGTTGGCGGGACTTTTTTTAAATTTTGGAATTCTGGCAGTATTAAAATATACAAATTTTGTCATTGCCAATGTAAACTCTGGTTTGGCCTTGTTTGGAAGCCAGAGGCAGATTGGTTTTTTGTCGTTGATTCTTCCCTTGGGAATTTCCTTTTACACCTTTATAACCATGGGATATCTGATTGATGTGTACAGAGGGAAGTATCCAGCGGAACCATGTATGGGAAAACTGGCGCTGTTTGTCTCATTTTTTCCTCAATTAATTCAGGGGCCAATCAATCGATTTGACCAGATGAAGGAGACATTGTTTTCTGAGCATCGGTTTGACAGCAGGGAGATTGCTTTGGGATTAGAGAGGATTCTGTGGGGATTTTTTAAGAAGCTGGTGATTGCGGACCGGATTTTGACTGGAGTTACTACTATCATAAAACAGCCGGAAACCTATAACGGAATCTATGTGTTTGTGGGAATGATGTTTTACGCCCTCCAGCTTTATGCGGATTTTACGGGAGGCATTGATATTACCATAGGGATTGCACAGACGCTGGGAATCAGGGTACAGGAGAATTTTATACGGCCATATTTTTCGAAAAATATAGCGGAATATTGGAGAAGGTGGCACATCAGCCTGGGAACCTGGTTTACGGAATATATCTTCTATCCGGTATCGGTTTGTCAGCCTATGTTGAAATTTTCCAGATTCTGCAGAAAACATTTTGGGGATTATGTGGGGAAGCGTATGCCGGTTTATGTGGCAAGCCTTGCGGTGTGGTTCACTACCGGTATCTGGCATGGCGCCAGCTGGAATTTTGTGGTTTGGGGCCTCTTAAACGGAATTATCATTATTTTGTCTCAGGAATGCGAACCGCTGTATTCCAGATTCCATGCCAGATTTCGTGTGACCGGGAAAAAGTGGTATTCGGGATTTCAGGTGATACGAACCGTGCTTTTGATGAGCAGCCTGCGTATGCTGGATTGTTATCGGGATGTGCCGCTGACATTTCGGATGTTTGGGGATATGCTTGTACATTCCCGAATCAGCCAGCTGTTTGACGGAAGGCTGATGACTCTGGGATTGACAATCAGTGATTACATTGTTCTTGTGATTGGAACCGTGATTTTGCTTTTAGTCAGCCTGGCGGGGAGAGACGGCAGCGTAAGGGAAAAATTGGCGGCGAGGCCTGCGCCGGTTCGATATGCCTTGCTTTACAGTTTATTTTTATGTGTGCTGATTATCGGCGCCTATGGTGTGGGTTATGATTCCAGTCAATTTATTTACAATCAGTTTTAAGGTGCGGGGAGAAACGATATGAGACGAAGAGTCATGGTATGTGCCTGTTGTATTGCCATAATTGCAGGAAGCCTGGCGTTTCTCACCAGTCTTCTGAAGCCAAAGTACATGGGAGATATCATTGAAGGGGCTTTGATTGCCGAATATTATAAAGAGACAACGGACCATGATGTGATTTTTATCGGGGACTGTGAAGTCTATGAGAACTTTTCTCCGATTACTTTATGGGAAGAATATGGGATTACCAGTTATATCCGGGGAAGCGCTCAGCAATTAATATGGCAGTCGTATTATTTGCTGGAGGAGACTTTAAAATATGAAAAACCGGAAGTCGTAGTTTTTAATGTATTGTCTATGAAATATAATGAGCCTCAAAGGGAGGCTTATAACCGTATGACGTTGGATGGAATGCGGTGGTCTATGTCCAAGGTGAAAGATATTCGGGCTTCTATGATGGAGGATGAGAATTTTATTGAATATGTGATACCGCTGCTCAGATATCATTCCCGTTGGAATGAACTGACAGAGGAGGATTGGAAATACCTGTTTCACAGGGATAAGGTATCTCATAACGGATATTATATGCGGGTGGATGTAAAGCCGGCGGGGACATTTCCGGCGGACAAGAAATTGGGGAATTACCAGTTTGGTGACAATGCATATGAATACCTGGATAAGATTACAACGTTGTGTAAGGGCAATGATATCCAACTGATTCTCATAAAGGCGCCATCTGTTTATCCCTCCTGGTATGAGCAGTGGGATCAGCAGATGGTAGAATACGCCGAAAAGAACCAGATCAGATATATTAATTTCCTGGACCTGCAGGAGGAGATGGGCCTTGATTTTCAAACGGATACATATGACGGAGGGCTTCATCTGAATCTGGCAGGGGCAGAGAAAGCTTCTAAATACCTGGGAAAGCTTCTGAAGGAAGACTATGGTCTTGCAGATCATCGGGAGGATGGGAAACTGGCAGAGGTCTGGAAAGAGAAGCAGGATTTTTACTACCAGATGAAGGCAGACCAGGAACAGGATTTGGAGCAGTATGGCTATATAAGAAAATTTCACGAGGAGTAAAGAAGAGTGAAAGAATTTGTTAATTCTTTCACTAACTACCTGTTGGTGCTGAAAAGCGCACAGAATGGAGGAAATTATGAGAAGAAACATGTATGTGGCTGTAGCAGTACTTATGTTGACTTTGGGGCTGGCTGGATGCTCTGGTGGTGATAAGAGCCAGGAAGCCGCAGAGAGGGCGGAGACTACGGCGGCGGAGCAGACGGAGGAAGAGAAGGCGGCAGATATTTCTCAGGTATCGGAGACAT
Organism: uncultured Hungatella sp.; assembly: GCA_910588325.1. Taxonomy (GTDB): domain Bacteria; phylum Bacillota; class Clostridia; order Lachnospirales; family Lachnospiraceae; genus UBA3402. Next base: position 1,806 of record CAJUPP010000001.1, on the reverse strand, counting down.
CAGAAGCAGAAAAATCAGAGGCTTCAAAGGATACTAAGGAGAACAACAGCAAAGAGACAGAGGAAGCGGAGGCTGAGGAGACAGAAGCAGAGGTTGAGGAGACTTCCGAGAAGGAGACCACAGCTGCGGTAAACCACAGTGGATTCCTCTTTCAAAGCAACGGTATTACCATGGGCATGAATGAGGACGTGGCACCCATATTAAGCGGTCTGGGAAATTACAATAATTATGCAGAGTCTCCCAGTTGTGCGTTTAAGGGTCTGGATAAAATATACAGTTACAGTGGTTTTGATTTGTACACCTATCCAAAGGGAAGCGTGGATTATGTAAATTCCATCTATTTTATAGATGATTCGGTATCTACGCCGGAGGGAATTCGCCTGGGTTCTACCGTGGAAGAGATGCTGGCAGCATACGGGGACGATTACACGGAGGAATATGGCGTGTATACTTACACGAAAGAGAAATCAACACTGTCGTTTATTGTAACAGACGGAGTGATTGAGTCGATCGAATACATTGCAATTACAGATTAAGGAGGAAGAAGAAATGAAACAATGGCAAGTGATTGTGACGTCTGCAGCATTGTCCCTGGTCTTAAGTTTCCCGGCAATGGCGGTGCAATATGGTCCGGGAACAACCGGAAAGTGGGGGCAGAGTGAGGACGGCAGGTGGTATTATCAGAATCCGGACAAAAGTCATCCGGCTTCCCAGTGGGTGGAAATCAAAAAGGTCTGGTATTATTTTGATGAGGAAGGCTACATGAAAACCGGCTGGATTCAGGATGGAGAAAACAAATACTATGCGGACGAGACAGGAGCCAAAGTGACTGATACTACCCTGACGATTGATGGCATTGAGTACACCTTTGATGCGGATGGCGTCTGCAAGGCTAATTATAAACAGCCTACGGTCATTCCGCCGGAGGAAGAGAAAACAGAGATGCACCATACGGTAGATGCCATGGCAGACAAGGTGCTTGCCCAGATTACCAATGCCCAGATGAGTAAGGAGGAAAAGGCCAGAGCAATCTATTCTTGGGTAAGAGGAAATTTAAGATATGTGTCTACCTCTGAAAAAGGTGACTGGGTGAAGGCGGCTTATGATGGTCTCCGCAGGAAATCCGGTGATTGCTATACTTATTATTCCGTATCTCTGGCATTGTTAAGCAGAGCGGATATTCCAAGCATTGAGGTAGTTCGTCTGGACGGGCACCACTGGTGGAATCTGATTGACTGCGGAGAAGGCTGGTATCATTTTGATACGACTCCAAGAAGCGGCGGCGGAACCTTCTGTCTTCTGACGGATGCCCAGCTGGCAGACTATTCCAGCAAACATGTGACAAGAGGCATGCCTTATGGAAGCCATGGATTTGAAACCGCTTTGTATCCGCCTACGCCGCAGTAAATCCCCATATCCTGTGCCAAGGGCACCATCGTGAATGAAAGGGGATTTCCTGTGAAACCTCCGAGGGATGCACACATAATTGTTGTAAAAAGAGATACTGTTAAAGAAGAGATGAAGAAACAGCTTTGATTTATGGGTAACCGATCAGAGCTGTTTTTGGTTTTGGAGACATATCATTTTGAAGGGGAAGAAAAGAGTCCTTCTCGTTACTGTTCACTTCTCCGGCATTGATTGAAGATTTGAAAATTCCCCCTTGACATCCTACCATAATCTGTATATAATGAGAAAGCGTGTGAAAACAGGTTTTATTTTTTTGTATGCATAAAAAGATTTACAGCAACCACAGACAATATCACAGGAGGTGAAAAGAATGCCAACATTTAACCAGTTAGTTAGAAA